>JBDHXS010000240.1:0-9185 GCA_039810845.1 Runella sp.
TCTGGAAAAGAACCTATTCGTACACTGTCAACGTATCGCAGACGGAACAACAAGATTTTCTTTGGGCAAAATCTAATGACCAATCAGACGGGAGTAATAAAAATAGGAGATGAAATAAGTGTTTTGAGCCGTAAACTACGGCAAACCATGAGTGAAGAAGCAGTATGAAGAAAACAGCGGCAGTCATCGGAGCGGGAATTGCGGGAATTGCGTCTGGGATTCGTTTAGCCAACAAAGGATACGAAGTACACATTTTTGAAGCCAATAGCTATCCGGGAGGAAAACTGTCGAGTTTTGAACGAAACGGGTACCGATTTGACGCTGGGCCTTCGCTGTTTACCATGCCGCATTTGGTGGATGAATTATTCCGTCTTTCAGGAAAAAATCCAAAGGATTACTTTGAATACATTCGTTTGGAGGAGGCCTGTCGCTATTTTTGGGATGATGGGGTTCGGTTGACGGCTCACGCCAATCAACAGGAGTTTGCCAAAGAAATAGAGGAAAAACTGGGAGAGCCAGCCGAACACGTATTGGCGCATCTACACGACAGTGCCGTAAAATACAATGTAACGGAAAAGCTTTTTCTGCATCGGTCATTGCATAAAATCAGTACCTATTTCAACCGTGACGCGTTCAATGGCTACGCCAATATGCATCGTTTGGACGCTTTCACAACCATGAACCGAGCCAACGAGCGGCGATTCAAGAGTCCACGCGTGGTGCAATTGTTCAACCGGTACGCTACTTACAATGGCTCCGACCCTTATCAAACACCTGCCACAATGAATATTATTCCGCATTTGGAATACAACATCGGAGCTTTCTTTCCTAAAAAAGGCATGGTGGATATTACCGAAAGCTTGGTGAAATTAGCCAAAGATTTGGGCGTGATATTTCACTTTAATACCAAGGTTGAAAAGATAGAAACGTCAGGAAGTAAGATAACAGGTTTAAAATTTGAACAAACATCTGACTCCTCGCTCCTAAATACCCATTCCTTCGAGATTGTTGTCTCTAATATGGATGTGGTGAACACTTTCAGAAAATTACTTCCCAATGCCAAACAGCCCGAGCGAATTTTGAGGCAGCCCAAGTCAAGTTCTGCGCTAATTTTTTACTGGGGCATCAAAAAAAGTTTTCCTGAATTAGGGTTGCATAATATCTTCTTTTCCAACGATTATCGTACTGAGTTTGAGCAATTGTTTCAGAAAAAAACAATTTATTCAGACCCTACGGTTTATCTCAATATCACCTCAAAACACAAAGCCGATGATGCTCCTAAAGGGGGTGAAAACTGGTTCATTCTGGTCAATGCGCCTAACAACGACGGTCAAGATTGGGATGTCTTAATTGAAAAAACACGGCAAGCTGTTTTTAAAAAACTGTCACACAACTTAGGGGCTTCTATTGAAGAATTGGTGGAATGTGAAGAAATTTTAGACCCGCGCAGCATTGAATTTAAAACCTCAAGTTCGCAGGGGGCATTATATGGGAATAGCTCCAATAACCGCTTTGCGGCTTTTTTACGTCATGCCAATTTTTCCCGCGAGTTTGAAAACCTCTATTTTGTCGGGGGCAGTGTCCATCCCGGCGGAGGCATTCCGCTGGCTATCCTGTCGGCCAAAATTGCTGTTGACCTGATCCCCGATTACCTTTGACAAAGCTCAGAACTTTGTCAAAGATATTTTTAGGCGCGATTTTTGTTAGCATAGTTTTACCTCAATCTGAACCATTTTGGACTGTTTTGTGAACAAAAAACGACAAAGAGACAAGAAGTATGCAAAGATATTCTCTGCGGCAGGCATTCCTGCGT
Source organism: Runella sp. (assembly GCA_039810845.1). Lineage (GTDB taxonomy): Bacteria > Bacteroidota > Bacteroidia > Cytophagales > Spirosomataceae > Runella. Next base: position 1,814 of record JBDHXS010000240.1, read on the forward strand.
GCCTGTGTATCGCTGCGGTTTTATGTACAACAACGATTTGGAGTCAACAACTACCACATTATTCGCAATACCTTCAAAATCATTTTTTGATTAACCCAGCATTGGCTGGCATTGAAAACTACGCCGATGCCCGTTTGGGCTATCGACAGCAATGGGCAGGATTGGAAGATGCACCGCGCACCTTTTATATGACAGCTCATTTACCCGTTGGAAATCCTGATTTTACAGTGGAACCAGCTTCGCCTCGGTTCAGTATCGGACGACAATCAATTTCTACACTTCCTGAGGCCCATGGTGGGGCTGGTTTATCGCTTGTTCGTGACCAAACTGGCCCTTGGAGTCGGTTTTCGATGAGCGTATCGGGGGCTTATCATTATCCTTTGGGAGATTTATGGCAACTAAGTGCAGGCCTTTCTGGAGGCATTACTCAGCATACCCTTGATTTTGACCGTATTCGTTTGGCCAACTCTCAAGACCCTGTAGTATCGGTGGGAAAAGTAAATACATTGCGCCCCGATATGAGTGGAGGACTTTGGATTTACTCTCCTGAGTTTTTTGCAGGTTTTTCAGTACAACAATTAATAGGGTCAAAACTTAACTTTCGTAAAGGCGACTACGATTGGCAGGGAAAAACGGTTCCTCATTATTTTTTGACGGCAGGCTATCGGCTTATTATGGCCGATGATTGGGATTTTACGCCTTCTGTTCTTTTCAAAAAAGCAGCCAACGCTCCCCTGTCGTGGGATTTAAACCTTAAATTCAGCTACCAAAATAATCTTTGGTTTGGCCTATCCTATCGTCAAAAAGATGCTTTTTGGGGGTGGATAGGGGTGCGGGTCGCTCAGAAATTTACGGTGAGCTACACTTATGAATACGTTATTTCTTCGCTTCAATCGACTGCGCGCGGTTCCCACGAAATTGTCTTGGGCTTGACGCTCGGCAACCAACGGCATTATACTTCACCGCGAAGTTTTTGGTAAAAACTATCTCAGTATCAACAAAATTTTTCTTTCCATCAACAAACGGAAAACAATCGGTGTTGTTATATCAATTCAAAACCACTCAATTATACATTTCAATGAAAGCTGTTGTACTCCAAGAAATCAATCAATCGGTTTCTATTCAGGAAGTCGAAAAACCGCAGGCTGGTGCGGGGGAAGTCATTGTCCAACTTAAAGCCGCGGCGCTCAATCACCGGGACGTTTTTGTTCAACAGGGAAAATACCCAGGCATTAAACTGCCCGTTATTTTGGGGTCAGACGGGTCAGGAATTGTTTCGGAAGTGGGAGAAGGGGTTTCGGAAGAGTGGCTGGGAAAAGAAGTGATTGTCAATCCTTCGCAGAATTGGGGACCTGACTACCCTTTTTACAGTAAAAACTTTAAAATTCTGGGAATGCCCGACAACGGTACGTTTGCCGAGTACCTTAAAGTGGAAGTAAAATACCTAACGCTGAAACCGGCTCATTTGAGCTTTGAAGCGGCGGCTGCCCTTCCGTTGGGCGGTGTTACGGCTTGGCGGGCTTTGATGACGCGGGCGGCCATGAAAGCAGGCGACCGTGTACTCGTAACGGGTATTGGGGGCGGGGTAGCGTTGCTTGTTTTACAATTGGCCGTAGCTGCTGGCGCCGAAGTATGGGTAACATCAGGCTCGGACGAAAAAATCGCGAAAGCCGTAGAATTGGGGGCCAAAGGAGGCGTCAATTACAAAGACCCCAATTGGGCTAAAAATCTTATTGCGGCTACGGGTGGCGACCGCAGCGGTTACTTTGAAGTAATCATTGACAGTGCCGGCGGACCGAGCTTTGCCAAACTGATTGATGTAGCCACGGCAGGAGGTAGAATTTGTTTTTTTGGAGGAACAACTGGCAACATTACCGACATCATTCCCGGAAAAGTATTTTTTAAACAGCTCAATATCTACGGTTCAACCATGGGAACCGAAGCCGAATTTGCCGATATGGTACGATTTATCGAAGAAAAACAAATTCAGCCCGTTATTGATGAAATTATGCCTTTGGAGGAAGCAGAAGCAGCACTTCGCCGAATGGACAACGGAACTCAGTTTGGGAAGATTGTGTTGAAAATTGGGTGATTAGGCTGTGAATCAGTAACTTTGCAACATGACAGAAACACTTTCCATACCGAAACAGGATATTCGTAAACTTACGGTTGCTCAATTGAAAGATTGGTTGACGCAACACGGCGAACAGGGCTTCCGCGCCAAACAAATCGTAGAATGGCTTTGGAAAAAATCGGCTACTTCTTTTGACCAAATGAGTAATCTTTCGCTTAAAACGCGGGAATTACTGTCCGAAAACTTTGAAATTCGCGCTATTACTAATGCTAAATCGCAGAAAAGTAACGACGGAACTGTAAAATCGGCTTTTAAACTGCACGACGGGCACCTCATCGAAGGGGTACTCATTCCGGCCGATGACCGAATGACCGCCTGTGTATCAAGTCAGGTAGGCTGTTCGCTTACCTGCAAGTTTTGTGCAACGGGCTACATGGACCGCAAACGCAACTTAGATGCGGCTGAAATGTATGACCAAGTGGTTGCCATAGACCGTCAGGCGAAAGAAAATTTCAATTTGCCATTGACCAACATTGTGTACATGGGCATGGGGGAACCTTTGCTCAACTACGCTAACGTCTTGGAATCCATTGATAAAATCACTTCTTCCGAAGGGTTGGGAATGTCGCCCAAACGCATTACGGTTTCCACAGCAGGAATTGCTAAGATGATCATGAAATTGGGCGATGACGGAGTGAAGTTCAATTTGGCGCTTTCATTGCACGCGGCCAACGACCAAAAACGGAACCAAATCATGCCAATCAATGAGTCAAACTCATTGAAGAATCTGGCCGAGGCGTTGCAATATTTTTACCGCAAGACCCAGAACCGGATCACGTTTGAATACATCGTTTTTAATAACTTCAACGATACCCTGCAAGACGCCAAAGAGCTGTGGGAGTTTACCAAAAAAGTACCTGCTAAAGTCAATATCATTGAATATAACCCCATTGCCGAGGCAGACTTTAAAAATGCCGGCGTGGACAAATTGGCTCAGTTTGCGAAGTTTTTGGAAGACAAAGGCGTCATTGTAAATGTGCGTCGCAGTCGGGGAAAAGACATTGACGCCGCCTGTGGGCAATTGGCCAACCGTGAGAAAGAAGAACAAAAATGAGTTTATATTTCTTGGCTGGCCTCCTTATTGCATCAGGTATTCTTCATTTGGTGAAGCCGAGGCTCTACAAACGAATGATGCCGCCGTGGGTTCCTGCGCCGCAGTTCAGTATTTTTATTTCGGGAGTGTTTGAGATTGCTTTTGGGGCAGGATTACTTTTTATTCAAACTCGGCCGTGGTCAGCTTGGGGTATTATTTTGCTCTTTATCGCTATTTTTCCTGCTAATATATATATGCTCACCTCGGGTAAGTTTAGCAAAATTCCTAAATGGCTACTTGTTTTGCGGTTACCGCTTCAATTGGTTTTAATTTGGTGGGCTTATCAATTTGTGTAGAACTGAATTAGGTACATAAAGAAGCGGCCAAGATTTCAACCTTGGCCGCTTCTTTATGTATTACTAAAACTTATACCTTCAAAAACACTTTCTTCTTATACAGGAAATACAAAAAGAGCCATTCTACAATGACGTAGCCAATGGCGTAAAAGACTTTTTGGTATGGCTCGGAAAAATACTTGACAATGCCTCTGAACAGTCGTTCTGAAGTGTGTCCAAAATCAATAAAGTGCTGTGCCATATAAATCAGGATAGAGTTCATTCCGATTACGGCCAATACCCACGCCCAACGATTCCAATTTTGTACGTCAATGACCCAATAAAAAACCGACAGTAAAATCAAGCTCCAACCGCCTACGGTCAATACAAATGAACTCGTCCAGAGGTTTTTGTTGATAGGGAATACATAATCCCAGAGTTTTCCCAGTATCAGAAAAAGAATTCCTGTCACAAACAGAACCAGTACTTTTTGTTGGCGAGAGGTAGAACGCTCATCAGCTTTGAGAAGATTTCCCGCAAAAATGCCTAACAGTCCCGTAGCAATAGCTGGCACGGTAGAAATGAGACCTTCGGGGTCATGAATATCTTTGTGTAAATGCCCGGGCAATATCAAACGGTCGAAGTAGCTGACAGGATTGCACTCCATCGTCATCTGACCTGCCCCGCAGCCCGGTACTGGGACGAGCATCACAAACGCCCAATAGCCCAACAGCAAACCTACAAACCAAACGTACTGCGTTTTGGTGTTGGTATAGAGGTAAATGATCTGGGCAAACATCCCTGCCAAACCAATCCGCCCTAATACACTCGGAAAGCGCATGTCTTCTAAAGGTCTGATTTGAAGGCCATTGTTGTAAATAATTCCTAAAAGAACCAAAGTTAAGCCCCGTTGAATGACCTTGCGGAGCATTTTACTGCGATCGTCGCCCCGTTCGAGGCGGACACCCAAAGAAAACGGAGCCGATACACCCGATAAAAAAAGAAAAAGAGGGAAAATAAGGTCGTACGCTCGGAAACCGTTCCAGTCAGGGTGAGAGAGTTGGTGAGCCATGAAAATAGCACCCGACCAGCCCGTTGCTTCAGCCAAAAGATGAAAGATATCTTCGCCGCCAGTAATCCAAAACATGTCAAATCCGCGCAGGGCATCCAAAGACAGCAGCCGGCGCGAGTGGGTGTCGGTAGAAGGGTGACTCATAGGTTAAGAGAGGGGTAGTAGACAGTAAGTATTGGGTTTATAAGGGTTATTTTTACATCATACCCACTACGTACTACGTATGACTGGGTATGATGTACTATCGTTTATCCTTCAAATTTTGCCGTTACGTGCGAGCCGTCACAATAGGGTTTGTTCCCAGAATGACCGCAACGACAAAACGCCGTCACTTTTGATTTTTTTACAGCATTGCCAGCAGCATCTTTGACTGTCAAGTTACCGTAAACCAATAAAGGACCTTTCGTCAAAATTTCTACAATTGTCTCTCCTTCTACCTCTACATTTCCTTCTATTTCATCATTCATAAAATAAGAAAGAGCTCCCGACGGACATTTTTTTACTTGGTCAACTATGGTTTCTGTAGTACCGCCTTCGGGAGTGACCCAAGGGCGTTTTCTTGGGTCAAAAACGTTGGGTGAGCCTTTAAAACAAATGGCAGAGTGAATACACATATGCGGTTGCCATACAACCGTCACTTCACCATTGGTGTACTTCTTAGTAATTTGTTTTTCCATTTATAATAAATTTTAACCCTTAGGCAGGCATTCCTTCTTTCATGCGCTCGGCATTTTCGGCAATACGAAGCTGCTCAATAAAATCACCGATTTCGCCGTCCATTACGGTGGGTAAATTATATACCGTATAGCCAATACGGTGGTCGGTAATGCGACTTTGCGGGTAATTGTAGGTACGAATTTTGTCCGAACGGTCACCGCTTCCTACCAAACTTTTGCGTTGGGAAGATACCGCGTCGTTTTGCTTTTTCAACTCCATTTCGTAGAGTTTTGAGCGTAACATATTCATGGCACGTTCGCGGTTTCCGTGCTGACTGCGCTCTACCTGACATACTACTACGATACCCGTCGGTTTATGTGTCAACTGGACCTTAGTTTCTACTTTGTTTACGTTCTGTCCACCAGCACCTCCTGAGCGCGACGTAATAATTTCAATATCTGCAGGATTGACCTCTACTTCTTCTACATCTTCCACCTCGGGCATCACGGCTACCGTAGCAGCAGAAGTGTGTACTCGTCCCTGCGATTCAGTAACCGGGACGCGTTGTACCCGATGCACTCCAGATTCAAATTTTAGTTTACCGTACACATCTTCACCGATTACACTCGCAATAATTTCTTTGTAACCACCCGTACTTCCTTCGGTAAAGTCCATGATTTCCAAACGCCAACCCATACGATCACAAAAGCGTTGATACATACGAAACAAATCGCCCGCAAAAATCGCTGCTTCGTCACCACCTGTACCACCTCTGATTTCGAGGATGACATTGTGACTGTCGTTGGGGTCTTTAGGAATCAACATTTCCTTAAGTTCGGCCTCCAACTCATCGGCCTGCGGCTGAAGTTCAACGAGTTCGGCTTTAGCCATGTCTCGCATTTCTTCGTCGCTTTCGGTTGCAATCAGCTCTTTTGTCCCTTCAATATCGCTCAGTACTTTTTTGTAGGCTTGGTATTTTTGGACTATTTTGTCCAAATCCTTATATTCCTTACTCAATTTTGAAAAGCGTTTTTGGTCAGAAACGGCTTCTGGTTGTACAATTTGCTGCGCCACTTCTTCAAAACGCTCTTTTATGGATTCTAACTGTTCTAACATGGGTATTTTATGTTTCTTTCGTCAAAACAAAGAATTACCCTTTATTTTTAACGATTTGCTTTTGAAAATGCAAAGTTACGATTTTATAGTCACAGTTTGTTGCATAAAGAAGTGCTTCTAACAACAAGCCTTTCAGTGATTTCTTTAACTTTGATACACCTCAATTCCCCCACTTTGGGGGAAGGAGAAATGGCATAATTGCAAATACCTTTGTAGAGAATATGAAAAGGTGGATTTTGATCGGGTTGTGGTTGGTTTATTGGACTGGTGCGAAAGCATCGCCGATTGGCTTTGACTTTTGGAACCACATCGGCCCCAGAGAAGGGCTCAGTCAAAACAGTGTAGGTTCTATCCTGCAAGACCACCGTGGTTTGATGTGGTTTGGCACACAGGACGGCCTAAATTGCTATGACGGTCAGCGAATGCAGGTATATCGTCAAATTCCCTTTGATTCCACTTCGTTATCAGAGGATTATATCACCGCTCTTTATGAAGATTCTCAACAACGTCTGTGGGTAGGGACTGCCAATGGCTTAAACTGTTACCAATTCAGCAGTGGTACTTTTAGGCGAATAGGACAACCCAAAACCATTATCAAGTCCATTACGGAAGATAAAAATCACGTGCTCTGGATAGGAACGGAGGCTGGCTGGTGGACGTTGAAACCGAATGAACTTACGCTAAAGCCGACGAAAGAAAGTCCTATTGATTCTAAAAAGCAGTTGGCGGCTAAGTTAATTACGATGTTGCCCGCGCAAACCATGATTACTGCCTTATTGACCGACCGTTTGGGCGTGGTTTGGGTAGGTACGCACGGACAGGGAATTTTTCGTTTTCGCTTCGATGCTGTAAGCCAGGAATACGAACTTTTAGATACGTTTGAAGAAGATTTTTTTGATAAGAACGGCCTCAAAAGCAGCCATATTACGTGTCTTTATGAAGGTCATGAAGCCAATGAAGATGTCGTTTGGGTAGGTACGCGCGAAGCTGGGGTTCAGATGTATAGCCGCTCCAAAAATACCTTT
>JBDHXS010000241.1:0-9185 GCA_039810845.1 Runella sp.
TTGCGTAGCAATGGAAAACTACCATCTCTGAAGCGGGGGGGGAGTTATACGTACTATAATGCCTCGTTGAATTATTTCTCTGACCAGCGAAAAAAATGGTGGTTGTTTGCCCAGCCCCTCATTGGACAGTATTACGACGGAACAATTGTGAGTTTAGCGGGTTCTATTAATTACCGTTATCAACCTTACATCGCATTGGCAATGAATTTTACGTACAACCGCATTAACCTCCCGATTGGAGATAACAACGTGTTTTTGTTGGGGCCTCGGTTAGACTGGACCTTTTCAAAAAAAGCGTTTTTGACGACCTTTTTACAATACAATAGTCAGTTTGAGAACATGAACGTCAATACTCGTTTTCAATGGCGTTTTGCGCCTGTGTCAGATTTCTTTTTGGTGTATATCGACAATTACAATACGGTCAATGGCCAATCAAGAAACCGCTCTATTCAGGCAAAATTGACCTATTGGTTTAATTTGTAGTAGGATGCTAATGGCAAATCTAATCCAACCCGCTGTTATTCGACGAATCTAACGTAATTTTGCAAACCAATCATCTATTGGTGAGCTAGTATAACGACTTTTTGAATGAAGAATATTCGTAATTTTTGTATCATTGCCCACATTGACCACGGCAAGAGTACCTTAGCCGACCGCTTATTGGAGTTTACCAAAACTGTTTCTGACCGTCAGATGCAGGCCCAGTTGTTGGATGATATGGATTTGGAACGAGAGCGGGGTATTACCATCAAGAGCCACGCCATCCAGATGGATTATATGTACAAGGGGGAAAAATATACCTTGAACCTCATTGATACACCAGGCCACGTTGACTTTAGTTACGAAGTGTCGCGTTCGATTGCTGCCTGTGAAGGGGCACTTCTTTTGGTGGACGCTTCGCAAGGGGTAGAGGCGCAGACGATTTCTAACCTTTACTTGGCCATGAACCAAGGGTTGGTCATCATTCCTGTGTTGAATAAAATCGACCTTCCTGGCGCGATGCCCGAAGAGGTAAAAGACGAGATGGAGGACCTCCTCGCCTGTGACCGCGACGATATCATTCCTGCATCTGGAAAAGCAGGTATCGGGATTGAAGATATTCTCAATGCCATTGTAGAGCGTATTCCAGCACCTTCGGGAAACCCAAATACGGAACTTCAAGCGTTGATTTTTGACTCGGTCTTCAACTCCTACCGTGGAATTGAGGTAATTTTCCGTGTTCAAAACGGAAGTATTCGTAAAGGCGACAAAGTAAAATTTGTGGCTACAGGTAAGGAATACAACGCGGATGAAATTGGAACACTTCGCCTCGAAAAAGAGCCCAAAGACGTTATTGAATGTGGCGATGTAGGTTACTTGATTTCGGGGATCAAAGTAGCCAAAGAAGTAAAAGTAGGAGACACTATTACGCATACCGAAAGACCTTCTAAGGAGCCTATTAAAGGATTTGAAGAAGTAAAACCAATGGTATTTGCGGGATTGTACCCCGTCGAAACCAGTGAGTTTGAAGAAATGCGCGAAGCGATGGAAAAACTCCAGCTCAACGACGCTGCCTTGGTGTGGGAACCCGAAACCTCGGCCGCCTTGGGTTTTGGTTTCCGTTGTGGGTTCTTGGGAATGTTGCACATGGAAATCGTGCAGGAACGTTTGGAGCGTGAGTTTGACATGACCGTGATTACGACGGTTCCTTCCGTAAAATTTAAAGTTGTAACAACTAAAGGGGTAGAGCTTGAAGTAAGTGCTCCTTCCGAAATGCCCGAGCCTAATTACATCTCGTGGATAGAAGAGCCATTTATCAAAGCTCAAATCATAACAAAGTCGGAATACATCGGCCCTATTTTGAAATTGTGCATGGACAAACGCGGCATGTTAAAGAGTCAAAATTACCTCACTGCCGAGCGGGTAGAGTTGGTTTTTGAAATGCCATTGGCGGAAGTGGTATTTGACTTTTTTGATAAGCTCAAGACTATTTCGCGGGGGTATGCGTCGCTTGACTATGAGCTGATTGATTATCGTGAGTCGGATATGATTAAGTTAGACGTGATGCTCAATGGCGACGGAGTGGATGCACTTTCGGCCATTGTTCACCGTACGAAGGCTTACGAATGGGGTAAAAAACTTTGCGAAAAACTACGTGAATTGATACCGCGCCAAATGTTTGAAATCGCTATCCAAGCGGCAATTGGTCAAAAAATCATTGCCCGCGAAACGGTGAAAGCGATGCGAAAAGACGTATTGGCCAAGTGTTACGGAGGGGATATTTCGCGTAAACGTAAATTGTTGGAAAAACAAAAAAAAGGAAAGAAACGAATGCGTCAAGTGGGCAGCGTAGAAATTCCTCAAGAAGCATTTATGGCGGTGTTGAAGATTAATTAATAATTTTAAACACACTTACTTATGGGGTTGCCAGAACATAGCCACCACTACTACACAGTTGCAGAATACCTCGAACTGGAACGCCAAACAGGCATCAAGTACCAGTACGATGGGGGAGAAGTGTTTGCAATGGCAGGAGGGACAACCGAGCATAGTCGAATAAGTACTAATGTAACAGGTGAACTACGTCAGGCTTTAAAGCGGAAGCCGTGTAATGAATACAACAGCGATCTCAAGATCGCCATTAGCGAAGAAAAGTACCGCTATGCCGATGCATCAGTGATTTGTGGGCCTGTAGAGTTTTACGAAGAAAACCCCGAGGCGGCTAAAAACCCCGTATTGATTGTAGAAGTGCTTTCGGAGAGTTCAGAATCCTATGACCGAGGTGAAAAGTTTAAAACCTATCGCCAAATTGCCAGTTTTCAGGAGTATGTGTTGATTGAACAACGATTCCCTTTAGTAGAAGTTTTTTACAAAGTAGATGACAAAACTTGGGAATACAGAGTCTATGAGCAACTCGACCAAACCGTCGTGTTTTCATCCATTGAAGCCGAAATTCCGATGGAAGAAATATACAGCGGAATAACCTTTGAATCCCCAAAGTCAAACTAATTCCCAAAGAAGGTGACGACTTTTGCGTGATTCTACTAATTTTGACCCTTGAAATTTAACGAAACAAAGATTCCCTATTCATACCCACTCACTATGGCAGAAGTAATCCGAATGCCCAAAATGTCTGATACAATGACCGAAGGGGTCATTGCAGCTTGGCACAAAAAAGTAGGAGATGTAATCAAATCAGGTGATATTATCGCCGAGGTAGAAACTGACAAAGCGACCATGGACATGGAGTCGTACCAAGAAGGTACACTTCTTTACATTGGCGTAGAAAAAGGGTCGGCGGTGCCCGTTGATGGTATTCTTGCCATTATCGGAGCTCCAGGCGAAGACTATCAAGCATTGTTGGGTGGAGGAACTGCTCCTGCCCCCGTTGAAGCACCAGCCGCGCCTGCTCCACAGGAAGTAGCTGCGCCAGCACCTGCTGCTGCTCCTGCGGTGCCAGCTGCACCAGCCGCTCCAGTAAACGCAACTGTGGTACGGATGCCTAAAATGTCGGATACAATGACCGAAGGGGTGCTCGTTGCATGGTTGAAAAAAGTAGGAGACGTAGTGAAGTCGGGCGACATTATTGCTGAAGTCGAAACCGACAAAGCAACGATGGAACTCGAAAACTATGAAGACGGAACGCTTCTTTATCTAGGAGTAAAAGAAGGTGAAGCCGTACCTGTCGATGGAATTATTGCTATCATCGGTGAGGCAGGAGCTGATTATCAATCTCTTTTAAGCCCCCAAGCAGCTAGTGCACCTGCGCCAGCCGAACCAGCGGCAGTGGCTTCTGCTCCAGCGGCGACCGCTGCTCCAGCAGCTGCAACAAGCGGAGATGGACGTATCAAAGCTTCTCCGTTGGCAAAAGCACTTGCCAAAGATAAAGGTGTTGATTTAAGCCAAGTTGTTGGAACTGGCGAAGGCGGTCGTATTGTGAAAAAGGACATTGATGGGGCTTCTGCGGTTAGCAGCCAGCAGCCAGCAGTTAGCACTCAGGCGCCTGCTCCGAAAGCACAATCAGCTGCACCAGCAGCTCCAGCAGCCCCTGCGGTTGGAGACTTTGAAGATACTCCTGTATCGCAAATGCGTAAGACGATTGCCCGTCGTTTGAGCGAGAGCCTATTTACTGCTCCGCATTTCTACCTTACCATGGAAATTACCATGGACAAAGCGATGGAATTGCGTGGTAAAATCAACGAAGTTAGCCCAGTGAAAGTGTCGTTTAACGACATGGTTATCAAGGCAGCAGCGTTGGCACTTAAACAACATCCTGCCATTAACTCGGCATGGTTGGGCGATAAAATCCGCAAGTACAACTATGTTAACGTTGGGGTAGCAGTAGCGGTTGATGAAGGTTTATTGGTACCTGTGGTTCGCGATGCTGACAAGAAAACCCTTTCTGTCATTGCAAGCGAAGTGAAAGACATGGCAGGAAAAGCGAAAGATAAAAAACTACAACCTAAAGACTGGGAAGGCAATACATTCTCGATTTCAAACTTAGGTATGTTTGGTATTGACGAATTTACGGCCATTATCAACCCGCCAGATTCGTGTATCATGGCCGTAGGAGGTATCAAGAAAGTAGCAGCTTTCAAAGAAGATGGTAGCATTTATCCTACCAACATCATGAAAGTAACACTTTCATGTGACCACCGCGTAGTGGACGGTGCTACGGGTTCTGCTTTCTTACAAACATTTAAAAAATTGTTGGAAAACCCACTCGGAATGTTGGTATAACACTACCTTATCTTCTATCCCTCTCCTATACGATTTTAGGAGAGGGATTTTTTATTGCCAATCGTTTGTTTCTTATCAAATCAGAATATTTTTAACAATACTATGCAAGCAATTCACGCCACTACTGTAGTGGGAATCATTCATAATGGAGAAGTAGTTTTAGGCGCCGATGGGCAAGCTACTATGGGTAGTACCGTTGCCAAAAGTAATGTCCGAAAAGTACGTAGTTTGGCAGGGGGAAAAGTTATCGCAGGATTTGCAGGTTCTACTGCCGACGCATTTACCCTTATGGAACGCTTTGAAGAAAAACTCAATGCTTACGGGGGGAACTTAAAACGAGCCGCCATAGAGTTGGCCAAAGATTGGCGTACAGATCGTTTTTTACGTCGCCTCGAAGCAATGATGATTGTAGCTGGTAAAGGTGAATTGCTCGTTATTTCAGGTACAGGAGATGTACTGGAGCCAGATAACCAAGTCGCAGCGATTGGATCAGGAGCGATGTTTGCTCAAGCAGCGGCATTGGCCTTCAAAAAACATGCTCAACATCTTTCTGCTGAGGAAATGGTACGTGAAAGCCTCCATATTGCAGCAGATATTTGCATCTATACCAACCATAATTTGGTCGTAGAAAAAGTAGTGGTATAATTTACGACACTATTTTCTTGAATAAACAGTAACTCAAAAACCTGTTTGCTTTTTAATTTAGGATAAAAAATAAACACTCACTCAGGGATTGAGGCTTATGTCATACCTAAATATAGATTCGGTCAAAGAGCGTACCGGTGCGACGAATCGCCGTGCGACGGACCGCTTTGACGCTATCGTGGTAGGCTCGGGTATCAGTGGTGGCTGGGCTGCCAAAGAACTCTGCGACAAAGGCTTAAAAACCCTCGTTTTGGAGCGTGGGCGCGATGTAAAACACGTCACCGACTATCCAACCACGATGATGCGTCCTTGGGAATTTCCGCACTTGGGGCAGTTGCCAAAAGAACTCACCGATACCAATCCGATTGCGAGCCGCTGTTATGCTTTTGGAGAAGATTCGGCGCATTTTTTTGTAAAAGATGCCGAACATCCCTATGTCCAAGACAAACCTTTCGACTGGATTAGAGGCTACCAAGTTGGTGGTAAGTCGTTGATGTGGGCACGCGGCACGCAACGCTGGTCGAAGTATGACTTTGAAGGCCCGGCCCGCGATGGTTTTGCCGTGGAATGGCCCATCACTTACAATGAATTGGCACCGTGGTACAGCCACGTCGAAATTTTTGCGGGGATTTCGGGCAACAAAGACGGCCTGCCTCAACTACCCGATGGAGAGTTTTTGCCGCCTTTTGAGCAAGCCTGCGTAGAGAAACACTTTACCCAACAAATGGCCAAGCACTATAAAGGCACTCGCCCCGTCATCGTTAGCCGCTGTGCGCACCTAACCAAACCACAACCCATTCACTATCAACAAGGTAGAGCTAAATGTCAGCAGCGCGACTTGTGCGTGCGCGGTTGCCCTTATGGGGGTTATTTTAGCAGTAACTCTTCTACTTTACCGTGGGCAGCCCGTACGGGTAACATGATCTTGCGCCCCAACTCAGTGGTACACTCGGTGATTTATGATGAAAAACTCGGCAAAGCTACGGGTGTTCGGGTGATTGACGCCATCACGAAAGAAGCCGTTGAATACTACGCCAAAATCATCTTTTTGAATGCTTCTACGCTCAATACTAACCTGATTCTGTTAAATTCTAAATCTAACCGCTTTCCAAACGGCTTGAGCAACGACAACGGACTACTCGGTAAGTATATCTCGTTTCATAATTTTCGTACCACCATTTATGCAGAATATGAAGGGCTGCTGGATACAACCAACGAAGGTACACGCCCCAACAGTAGTTATATCCCGCGTTTTAGGAACGTGTTTCAACAAGAAAAAACGGATTTCTTGCGGGGCTATGCCGCAGGTTTTTCGGGCGAACGCATGACCTACTCCGACACTTCGGGTATGGGCGAGCCGCTAAAAGAGAGTTTGGCCAAAACCAAATACGGCAATTGGCGTGTGGGGTCGTGGATGATGGGCGAAACGATTCCGAAGGAAAGTAATTTTGTGACCCTCGACCCTAAACTCACCGACGCATGGGGTGTACCTTTGCTGAAAGTATCGGTGGACTACGACCAAAACGACAACAACATGGTCAAGGATTTTCACGAACAAATGAGCGAGATGCTCACTAAAGCAGGTTTTAAAAACATCCAAACCAACGACGTGCCCGACAAAGCCCCAGGATTAGATATTCACGAAATGGGCGGCGTACGGATGGGTAAAGACCCTAAAACATCGCAGCTAAACAAGTGGAATCAACTGCACCACTGCAAAAATGTGTTTGTGACCGACGGTGCTTGTATGACCTCCAACTCCACCCAAAACCCCTCTTTGACATTTATGGCCATCACCGCGCGAGCAGCAAATTATGCCGTAAAACAGTTAAAAGCGAAGAATTTATAATCTAAGGTTTGGCGTAGTAAGCAGCAACCCGTTAATAGTTATTTGTTATTCGTAACTATCTCGAAATCAGATCACTAATAACGATTAACCGCAGCGGCGGGCCGCAATTAATGGATAGCATAAACTAATTTTGCACGAGTACTTATAATCGTCGGTCGGTTTGAAAAGGAAATGAGTAAGCCGACTGACGATTCTCAGAACCAGTTAGCAAAAATTTTAACTTAAAAGAAAAAGATGCATCCCTCGGATTTATCGCCCAAAGCCTTAGAAATCATTACGATGTACGGTGAAATGCGACGACCTAACGCAATGCCTCGTTTATGTTATCAGGCATTACCCGATTCCGAACGCCTTTCCTATGAATTATTAAACTGGGATAACTACCTAATTATAAACGACTTGTTTGGCAATGACCTAAGTCCGTTTATTGTCTCTGATTTTCGTGAGAAATCACGGTTAGACCTGTATGCCGCTTTTCAATTGGCATCAGGCCGTTACAGTGGGAAGCACGGGTCTTGCGATTGGTTTTTGAGATTAAAAGATGGTACTTACATAGGAGTCCTGCATTTGTACGATGTAAGTTTTGAACTTATGGACGGTAAACGCTTTCCGAGTAGTTGCGGATATGCCATTGCCGCGCCTTTTCGCCGCCAAGGCTATGCGTTGGAAGCTTTACAACATCTGCTTTTTTATCTTCCACCACATTTTAAAATCTACGAAGTTCAAGCTGAGCCCTTGCGTACAAATGAAGCCTCTATTGCCCTGCTCACAAAAGCAGGTTTTATACGGAAGAAATACTTCAAAAACGAGTGGGGCAATGCCGTTTTGATGTATAAAAAATTGGTGGATAACATCCCCAAGTTGACTTGGCAAGAGATTGATGCTTAACACACAATTTGGACAATTTAGAAAAGGTATTAAATATTCTACTTTATGTCATTCCTAAACATAGATTCAACTAAAGACCGAAGCTTCGACGCCATCGTCATCGGCACGGGTATTAGTGGCGGCTGGGCTGCCAAAGAGCTAACTCAAAAGGGATTACGAACGCTCGTTTTGGAACGTGGGCGCGACGTAAAACACGTCACCGACTACCCCACGGCCATGAAAAACCCTTGGGAGTTTCCACACTTGGGCGAGGTCCCGTTGGAATTGAAACAAAAAAGCCCTGCTTCGAGTGGGCATTATATTTTCAAAGAGCCTACACTGCATTTTGTGGTGAAAGACTACGAACACCCGTTTATACAGGAAAAGCCCTTTTCGTGGATGCGTGGCTATCAGGTAGGTGGACGCTCGCTGCTGTGGGCGCGTCAAACGCAGCGTTGGTCAGACTTTGATTTTGAAGGCCCTGCCCGCGATGGTTTCGCCGTGGATTGGCCTATTCGTTACAAAGAGATTGCGCCTTGGTATAGTTATGTTGAAAAATTTGCGGGGATTTCGGGCAACAAAGACGGCTTACCGCATCTGCCCGATGGCGAATTTTTGCCACCCCACGAAATGAGTTGTGTCGAAAAACACTTTAGTCAGCAAGTAGCCAAGAACTACAATGACCGCCAAATCATTATTGGACGTACTGCCAACCTCTCCGAACCCAAGGCAATTCACTACCAACAAGGACGTGCCAAATGCCAACATCGGACGCTTTGTGAGCGTGGGTGTCCATACGGCGGGTATTTTAGTAGCAATGCTTCTACCCTTCCTTGGGCCGAAAAAACGGGCAAAATGACCCTAAAACCACATTCGGTGGTACATTCGATTATTTACGATGAACAGAAGCAACGGGCAACGGGAGTACGTGTAATAGATGCGAATACAAAAGAAATGACGGAGTACTACGCCAAAATTATTTTTTTAAACGCCTCGGCGCTCAACTCCAATTTAATTTTATTGAATTCGACTTCTCATCGTTTCCCGAACGGTTTTGGCAACGACAGTGGGGTGTTGGGCAAATACATTGGCTTTCACAATTACC
>JBDHXS010000242.1:0-9185 GCA_039810845.1 Runella sp.
TCGGTTATTTTTGAAGCTGTATCAACCTCTACAAAATTCAAAATACTACTTTTCAAACCTTCCTGCTCAAATGCTTCCCAAGTAAATAAGGGGAACTTGTTTTCGTGGTCAGCTTGGTGCTGCCAAACGTCGTAATCTAAGATCTCTTTCAGTCCCATGGGCAACATAAACGGAACTGGACGAGTACCAGTATAGATAAAATCCGTACCAATATCATTCATTTTCCACTTATCAGGTACAGGCAAATAAAAATGTCCTACACTCCGCAAGTCTTCATATTCTTCTACCGCAATTTGAGAAAAATCAGCGATAACGCGCGGCACGTTGTGTCCACCAAAATTATACACTTCATGGGTTTTGCGACGATTGTACTGAAACGGGTTGATAGGATACGATGCTATGGGAGCAATAGGCTTGCTTTCTTCTATGCGATGATTGTATCTATCAATGAGCGACTTAGCTACGGGAGCCTCCAGTTCGGGATCTTCGGTCAACGAAACGCGCACAGTATCGCCCAATCCATCTTCCAGCAGAGTACCAATCCCTACCGCCGATTTGATACGGCCATCTTCACCTTCTCCCGCTTCGGTTACGCCCAAGTGCAAAGGATAGGGTTTCAAGCGTTCGCTATCCAGACGATTAACCAATAAACGATAGGCCTCAACCATCACCAAGGGATTGCTGGATTTCATGGAAAGCACTACATCGTGGTAATTGAACTCTTCGCAAATACGCAAAAATTCCAAGGCCGACTCTACCATACCCAAAGGAGAATCGCCATAGCGACTCATAATACGGTCGGAAAGCGAACCATGGTTGGTCCCAATCCGCATAGCTGTACCGTATTCTTTACAGATTTTGATGAGTGGAATAAATTTTTCACGAATCCGTTCCAGCTCACGTTGGTATTCGTCTTCGGTATAATCTATAATCTCAAAGCGTTTTTTATCAGCATAATTACCTGGATTGATACGAACTTTTTCCACAATTCGTGCGGCCAATTCGGCGGCATTGGGCGTAAAGTGAATATCGGCAATCAGCGGAACTGTATAACCACGAACGCGAAGCCCTTTGCGGATATTTTCGAGATTTTGAGCTTCTTTTACGCTCGGTGCAGTGATGCGTACATACTCACAACCCGACTCCACCATCCGAATCACTTGCTCAATAGACCCCTCGGTGTTCATGGTATCAATCGTTGTCATAGACTGTACCCGTATCGGATAGTCAGAGCCAAGTAGAATACCGCCGATATTTACCGTGATGGTTTTTCGGCGCGAATATTCGGTGAGAGAATTACAATATTGATACGACTTAATCGCGTCTTGAAGCGATACGGTGTCGTTAAGCATCGTCATCAGTTTACGGTTTACAATTTACAGTTTAGGGGTCTTTTTTCTCAAGCTTGAATGTAACCGAAGCTTTACCCCATTTAAAGCAACAAAATTACTGATAAAACGCTAAAGAAGGAGGGAATGTTTTTGTTTTAGGACAATACTGCTAGCATCGTTTGGCATTTCAGTTCGGTTTCTTGCCATTCTTTTTCTGGGATAGAGTCTTCCGTAATTCCTCCACCTGCATACAAGGTAGCTATGCCATTTTGAATCTTCATGCAGCGTAGGTTTACAAACAAATGCGTTTCATTTTCGACGTTGATAGGGCCTAAAAATCCACTGTAAAACTCGCGGTCGTAGCTTTCATGGTCTTGAATAAACTCCAAAGCGGCCATTTTTGGCATTCCACACACTGCTGAGGTGGGATGAAGCAATTCGAGCATCACTGTTCCTAATTCAGGAAAGTTAATTTCCTTTGTATCAACAGCATAATCACTGCGGAGGTGCATCAAGTTACCCGCTACTACGGTTTTGGGACCTTCTTCGGTAAACTCCCGTACCCGAATCTTCTTGAAGCATGAAATAATATAACGACTTACTAATGCTTGTTCTTCGATTTCTTTTTGCGTCCATGGAGCTTGCTTTGGAGGAATTGGCTGCCCTTCTGCATTGTAAGCTGACTGTGTACCTGCTAAAGAAACCGTTCTAAAAACTCCTAATTTGTCAACACTCACGAGCGTTTCGGGCGTAGCCCCAAGCCAAACTTGATCAAGTTGAGGTATATAGACCAATGACACAAAAGCAGTAGGGTATTTTTCACAAAGACGTTCAAATACTTCGGTCAACACAAAGTCATTAGGCAAATCAACTTCTTTTGTCCGTGAAAGTACGACTTTCTTCATGTGGCCTGCTTCAATCAATGCAACTGCTTCTTGGACAGACTGGAAGTAGGTATTGTCTGGGAGCATAGAAATGCTTTTAGGATATATACTGGTACTCTTTTTTACGGTCGGAACGACCGTAGCACAATGCTTTTCCCACTGTTCACGTTTTACGGTCGAGACGCCCGTGCCGATTTTCTCGGTCAGCATCTCCCCCACTTCATTGAAACGAAAATATAAATCGGCTGCTATAAACAAGGAATCATTACCCTCTATATTGAGGAAGGGACTGATAGCAAAACCCGCAGGCAAATCTTCTAATACGATTTTGGTCTTGACAATTTCTGTGCTAAAGCTGACAATCAGCTGTTTATCTTTTTTTCGCGGCAGTTGCCACAAGGCTACGGCAAAGCCTAATTCATGGGCGGCTTGCCAACCCGACAGCGGAGAAATAGTATGGGAAGAGACTGAGAAATCTCTTATTTTTTCAAATTCGTCTGATTTCATATTTGCTAAACACTTTTAAGCATAAAAGTGTGCCTTAAACCTAAAAACAATTTCTATATGCAACCCTATTGAATTTATCTGCATCTTCCTCTTAGCGAACCTTCATTTCATAGCCTGCTAAATACCAATAAGATGCCTCAAAAATCTGAACACAAATACTACATTGACTGGATAAGGGTATTGGCCTTTTTTCTCTTGATTTTTTTTCATTGCGCCATGCCTTTTGTTACTTTTAATTGGGAAGTCAAAAATACGGAAACTTCGGTTGGGTTGACTCGTCTCATCTATTGGCTTCATCAGTGGCGATTACCTTTGTTGTTTTTTATTTCTGGGGTAGGTATTCATTTCTCGCTTCAATCAAGGTCAGTTGCTGCTTTTGCGGGTGAACGAGTTGTACGTTTATTCATCCCGTTACTTTTTGCCATGTTTTTTATGATTCCTTCTCAGGTGTATGTCGAAAGGCTACAACGCGGCCAATTCACTGGCTCTTATTTACATTTTTACCCAACGGTCTGGGACTTAGTACCCTATCCCGAAGGCACCCTCACGTGGAGCCATTTATGGTTTGTAGTTTATTTGTTTGTGTTTTGCCTGCTATTATTACCCATTTTTGCTATTTTCAAAATCAAAGCGGTCAAAACGTTTAAAGAAAAAATGGCCAACAGCCTTGCACACCCGCTCGCCATTTTTGCTTTGTTTATTCCCTTTGCGATTTATTACTTTACTCTTTACCTTGACTATCCCGAGCAGCAAAGCTTGTTGGATGACTGGTTTTTGTTCATATTTTCAATTACACTGGTCGTGTACGGGTATCTCTTTGGAGGAAGTGACTCATTTTGGAAAACGTGCGAGCAGTTTCGTTTTTACTATCTAACCATGGCGTTGGTCTGTATTTTTATCCTTTTTTACGCTTTTTGGTGGCCGATGGACTTACCCAAAACAACCGATTATCGGTTGTTTTGGTACGGCTTATTGAACTCGATTCACATTTGGACGATTATTCTAACTGCTTTGGGTTTTGCCAAAAAACATTTCAATTTCTCCAATACGTTTTTGAGTTATACCAACAAGGCCGTGTACCCGTATTACATCCTGCACCAAACCGTCATTGTTGTCGCGGGGTATTTTGTGGTACAATCGTCATTGCCTATTTTTATTAAATTAACTATTTTAATCTTGGTTTGTTTTTTGACTATCTCTGTTGTCTATCATTGGCTCATACGGCCGTTTGTAGTTACCAGATTTTTATTCGGACTCAAAGTAAAAAAGTAGTAATGAAATAGCTATTTCAACGTTCAAGACAAAGAGACCTAAAGTGAAATCAAGGATTTAGGAATAACGTTTATAGTTTGTATTCCCTATTCTTTTACTTAAATTGCTTCACCTTAACCCTAAATTTCATTAATACATGCGTAAACTCTACTTTATTTGCCTATTGAGCCTTATAGCGAGACTTTCTCTTGCCCAAACACCTAATCTCAACGAGCGCGTCAAAGCATTAGAAGAGCATCTTCAATTTATGGATCAGGGCCTTACCAAAACCATCCATGACTTAATCCATGGTGGAGTACATGGTGGTTTCAATACTTTTTATGCACATATTGATACGAAGTTGGCAAGAGCATCTCGCGAGGAGGTGTATGGCTTTGGGGCTCTCCACCTTACGCCACCAAACTTTACAAGATAATGTTTTTTTTTAATCGTAAGTCATTAACTAATAAATAGTTATGAAAAAAGTTCTGCTTATAAGCTTTTTATCAATTTTACTCAATAATGCCCAAAGCCAGACCTCATCAATAGCAAGTGACACAGCTAAAGCAGAAAAAAATGTAAAATTGGGGCCGCTATTCAAAAACGATAGTATTATTCAACTTAAAATCATTACCAACCTCAAATCCCTCCAAAAAGACCGAGGCGATAAACCCGTGAACCACTGGGCAAAACTCCTGTATGCGCGTAAGAAAAAGGGCTACATTACGATTCCCATCAAACTGAAAGTAAGGGGTAATTTCAGACGCTTGGCAACCAACTGCATTTTCCCACCTTTACTACTTGATTTGCCCATGAAAAAAGACAAAAACTCCATTTTTGAACGACAAAATCGTCTAAAATTAGTCACTCACTGTCAAAGCGAAGAGTACATATTTCAAGAATATTTGGTATATCGAATGTACAATCTGATTGCAGAATATAGTTTCAGAGCCAGGTTGGCGCAGGTGACTTACGAAGATTCGGCAGGTAAGCGTGAGTCCCAAACAAGATACGCTTTTTTGATTGAAGATGAAAAAGACTTGGCCAAACGATATTCGGCCAAAAACTTCAACTTAAAACAAATTCCTATGCCCCGCGTAGATTCCTTGAATATGGCCACTGTAGCCGTGTTTGAGTATCTAATTGGCAATACCGACTGGTCAGTACCTTTCTTGCATAATATTAAGCTGCTAACTAAAAAAGGATATAGCTATCCTATCCCTGTGCCGTACGATTTCGACCATTCGGGCATTGTGGAGGCCAAATACGCCCGCCCACCCGAGCAACTTGAGCTATCATCCACCAGAGAAAGATTGTATCGGGGACTCACTTATTCGCCCGAAATACTCAATCAGGTTTTCGACAGGTTCCGCAAAGCTAAACCTGAAATTTATGCACTTTATGAAGCTAATCCGAAATTAAACCCGGGCTATATCAAACGTACACTACGCTATCTGGACGACTTTTATAAAACCATTGACAATCCCAAAGAAGTAAAACGAACTTTTGTGTATGGTGGAGGTAAAGAAACAGGTAAAGGAGTAGTAGTAAAGGGGCTGAATTAGCCCCAATAAAGTACTACCAAATAGCACAAAAGCACTAATGGGAAGCCGATAATAAAAATGGAATAAGAAATCTTCAAAAGCCGATATTTACGCTCCATTACCTTGCCCTGCGCATAAATATTTTCAATCATGGCGTTGTGCAATCGCTTATCTTTGTCCATCATTTCTTTCATAGCTTCTCGGTATTCTTCCAAAGACAAAGCCATATAATCACCAAAAAATAACAAATCAAGTTTTGATTTTTCAGTGGCGAAGCGTTGGGTCTTTGACTTGACGTTAGGGCGAGTGGACAATAGCGCAAAGGTAATGGTGAGCAAACAAACCACCACCATCAAACCCGTGGGTATGAACAGTTTCGGGTTGGAACTAAACTCCTGTAGCAAAAAAGTGACCATAATCGAGATGATAATCGAGTTAGTCGAAACCATCAACCCCGCCTTCTGATCAGCCATCGAACTCAAATGAATATGGTTCGACAACGTAGTACGAAACATCGTTTCTATACTGCGGCTTTGTTGTTTTTTTTTATCTTTCTTAGACTTATCTTTCAGTTTTTCAGGTCTATCTTTCGGTTTTTCGGGTTCTTCCATCTTGCAATGTGTTTAAAAATCAGTAGTTTGGTAAATATGGAAAATTCTTCTGAGTTTGTTATAAAATTATCTACCCTCCAATCACAATCTCTTTCTCCTTGTACCCTCCTCTTGTCGATAACAGTTTCACTTTGGCCTTAATAGAGCCGCTTTGATTGAGTTTTACGCGGAAGGTGGCTTCTTTTTGTTCACCTATTTTGGTGTAGCCCGCGTAAATGGTTTTGTCAAATAGGGTAGGTTGCGTAATCACTGCTTTGGCCTCCTCAAAACCTTTGAGTAATGCTTTGTCAATATCCAGCGTCACGCGGTCTTCCTGCACAATTTTCACGAGTTTGGCTTGTTCGAGGGCTACGGGGAGTTTGCCCGAATTAGTCCATTTTACCTTGATTTCGTACTCACGATTCGGCAAAGCTTTTACAGTTACATCTTTCAAGTCAATTTGAGGCAGTTCTTTGGCCATTGCCAAGTTGAATTTGGATTGCTTGGAAATCCAGTTTTCCAACTGCCATGCAGGGCCGTTTTGGGCAAAGAATTTGGGGTGAAAGCCCCCAATTTCTACCTCACCCAGTACTGGATGCGTGAGCTTTGTCCACGGTTTAAAGCCTGCTTTTTTGTTAGCTTCATCATCCCACATCAATCCATCGTACTCGTCGTATTGGCCATCCTTATCATAGTCTTTCATAGCACCGCCGTTCCAAAGTTCATCACCATACCATACCGAACCATAATAGAAATAGCCAAAATCAGGTCCATGACCAAACAACGGTTGCAACTTGGTGGGGTCACCAGTGGTACGGTCAAACTTACTACGCATAGCGTAGGTTTCATAGACGTCGCCCGCCCAAGGATAACCCGTAAAAGTTAATCCCAAGCTGTCCATGTGTTTGTAAATTTTGAGGTCAGCAGGAAACATACTTTCAGCACTTTTGGAAGTGGAAGGCGGACGCAAGTGCATCGGCACGCGCGTGTCCATTGAATTCACGACTGAGATATGGGGGTGTTGCAACAACCACAAAACAGTAGAGCGTGTTTCAATTTCGCTGAGTGGATATTCGCCTGCACCACCTTGGGTATAGCCTCGCCCAGTGAGGTCACCGCCAGTATCAGGACGCCAGTTTTCGGGATAATTACGGTGATTATCGAGACCACCGATGCCATCTTCGTTGTATTTTCCGTCGCCATCGTTGTCAATACCTTCAGTATAGACCAACCATTCGCCTTTACCTTCCAACACGCGTTTCATGAGCCGTCCTGAAGGGTCTTTGGGGTCGAGTATAAAGTCAGCTTTCTCTTTTTCAGCTTTAGTTACAGCTTTTTTACGGATTTGGTAAATAATTCCGTCACCGTCGAGGTCTTCTTCGGGGTCTTCGTCGAGAAGGCCGTCGCGGTCGTCGTCTTTGGGGTGTACCGTGCTACGGTTGCGTTGGGCCGTAAAAAGATACATGGTAGAGCCGTCGGGATTGTTTTCAGGGCGCAGATAAATAGATTTACTATCAACGAGTTGGGTGATGGAGGCATCTTTGCCGTAGTTTTCCAATAAATGTTGTGTTAACCACAAAATAGCTTCGCTGCTCGTGACTTCGCCACTGTGTCGACCAGCCTCAAAATAAGCAGCGGGTTTATCTGTGTGTTTTCCCGTTTTTTTATTAGTAATAGTCATTTGTAAAATTGGCCGCCCTTCATAACTTTTGGCGACTTCGTAAAGATCCACAATATTAGGGTATTGTTCGGCCCATTTGCGGTACCAATGGTACATTACGTCGGGCGAGTGATAGACATCAAAAGCAAGTTTATCGGTGGGGAAATACTGAACGTCTTTAAAGTAGTGCTTTTTGAAAAAACTGACCCCATGGCGTTCGCCTTTGACGGTATAAAATTTGTTGGCAGTGTCTTGTTCAGGAAATTTGGGTTCGGGATAGTAGGTCTTTTGAGCTAAAACACTGACAGAAATCAGTAGAAGGTAAAGAGTAGAAAGGTTTTTCATTGGATTTTAGAAAGTGTTGTTGAACGGGCAAATTACCTTAATTTTGGCTAAAAATTATTCAAAATGAGCATTTTTTATCAATTAGAAAGCACGGCACCCAAAGAGATTTTTCCCAACTGGTTTGGGCAGATGATTCACGGCGAGCACATGACCGTATCGTACTTTAGGGCCAAGGCAGGGAGTCTCCTGCCGCGACATTCGCATCACCACGAGCAGATTTCGAATATATTGGAAGGGCAGCTCGAACTAACGATTGGAGACGAAACCCGCATCTGCAAGGCGGGGGATGTGGCCGTAATACCCTCCCATGTACCGCACCAAGCAAGGGCCATTACGGATGTCTATGTCATGGATGTTTTTTCGCCCGTAAGAGAAGAATATCGCTAACAATCAAACCCTCAATTTCAAATGAGCCTAACTAAAATTATCTCCCTGTTTTTTGCGCTGTTGTTTGCCTATTTTGTAGTTGTCCAATACAACGACCCCGATCCAGAAGTATGGATGCCTATTTACGGCATTGCGGTAGTCGCGTGTTTGAGTATCTTTTTTGAAAAAGCACCTCGCAAATACGTATTTTTTATCATGGCGGGGGCTTATTTTTTGGCCGCCTTCCAACAGTGGCCACCGCAATACGAAGGGGTATTTTGGGGCGAAATGAAAATGCGTAGCATAAACATCGAACTCGCCCGCGAGTCGCTAGGCTTGGTCATCAGCGGCTTGGGTATGCTGATTATGGCTTTTCTAAGAAAAGAGGCTGTCGCAGCATAACGAAGTCTATTTGCTTCTATCAATAGTAAATTGCACCAAACCTTCTAACGAAGTGCGGTAAGCAGACTCGGGGAAGGAGTGAAGGATGCCCTTTGCTTCTTCTACGAGTTTTTGCATGGCCTGTGTAGCGTACTGAATCCCGCCCGATTCGCGCACAAATTGGATGACCTCCGCTACTTTTTGAGGCTTATCGCTGTGGTTTTTGATGATGTTGATGATGTGACGCTTTTTACTCCATGTCGTTTCGCTCAAGGCGTGAATTAAGGGCAGGGTCATTTTCTTTTCTTTGATATCGATGCCGAGGG
>JBDHXS010000243.1:0-9184 GCA_039810845.1 Runella sp.
TAATTTTCCTCGCATGTTGATCGTCGAAATCCAACACGCTACGCCGTATTATGACGATTCCTACGCAGTCAACTCAGCCAATATGGGGCCTTACGGCGATGCCATTACGTATGAGTTGATTCCCGAAATCGAAAAGCGTTTTCGCGGCATTGGTCAGGGCTGGGCACGTTTTCTATACGGCGGCAGTACGGGGGGCTGGGAGGCATTGGCCGCCCAAGTGTTTTACCCTGATGAGTACAACGGTTGCTTTGCCGCTTGTCCTGATCCCATCACATTTGAAGCTTATACGGTGGTAAATATCTATAAAGACGAAAATGCCTACTATCTGCCTGGTGATTTTAAGAAAACGCCTCGACCCGGAATGCGGAATTATTTGGGACAAGTGAAATGCACCATTGAAGAAATCAATCAAAGAGAATTGGCTATTGGCGACCATTCCCGTTCTGGCGACCAATGGGATATTTGGGAAGCTACGTATTCGCCAGCAGGGCCAGATGGTTATCCCAAACCCATTTGGGACAAAGCCACGGGTAAAATTGACCACACAGTAGCTAAATATTGGTCAGAAAACTACGATTTAATGCACATTTTGAAGCGCCAATGGGCGACCGTGGGCAAAAAACTCCAAGGCAAAATCCATATTTATTGCGGTGATATGGACAATTATTACCTCAACAACGCGGTTTATCTGATGGAAGACTACTTGAAAACCACCAAAAATCCACATTATGACGGTGAGGTAAAATACGGCGACCGCTTTGAACATTGCTGGAATGGCGACCCTAATCTTCCCAACCATGTCACGCGTCTGCGGTACAATACGATGTACATTCCTAAAATCCTCAAGCGCATAGAGGCCGCCGCCCCAGCGGGAGCTGATTTAAAGAGTTGGCGGTATTGATTCAATTCGTTGTCTTAACCCCTTTAAAACCGATGAAAACACTGCTTCAACTATTTGGAAACAATGGCTGGGTATGAAGGAATAAGAAAGGCAAAGATTCAGATTAATCACTGGTCTTTGCCTTTTGGGCGACAAGTTCGGTAGGTGTCAATCCGAATTGTTTCTTAAAAGCAAAAGAGAAATGCGATAAGGTGTAATAGCAGATTTTAGTTCAGGGTTCTGTATTCTATCGGTGTTGCTCCTGTTTTCAGTTTAAAGAGCTTACTGAAATATTGCGGATATTCAAATCCTAATGAATGGGCAATTTCGCCTACGGAATGATTTGTGTTAAGCAAAATATTTTTGGCTTCTTCAATCAGGTAATAATGAATATGGTCTTGGGCGTTCATTCCTGTTTCCTTTTTGAGCAAATCACTCAAATAACCTGCTGATAAATGTACCTTGTCCGACAAATATTTTACAGTTGGCAATCCGCTTTCGGACAGTTTGGGGTCTTTGAAATACTCAGTTAGAATTCTTTCAATTTGTCCTACAATATTGGAATTACTGTTTTTCCTTGTGATAAATTGTCGTCCATAATAACGCGAACAATAGTTGAGCAAGAGTTCGATATTGGATACGATTAACGTTTGGCTATGGCTGTCGATGTTTTCCTGAAGCTCTGTTTCGATTTTCTTAATACAGTCGTACAGGATTTCTTTTTCCTTCTCCGACAAATGCAATGCTTCTGCTGTTTCGTAAGAAAAGAAAGTATAATCTTTCATCTTCGCCCCTAAAGCTGTACCTCGCAACAAGTCGGGATGAAAAAACAAACCCCAACCCATCATATTGTCTTTCTTTTCAATTTCGGTGTCCATCGTTACTACCTGTTTGGGGGCAATGCAGATTAAACTGCCTTCCTGAAAATCGTAAGACTGTCTTCCATAACGCATGTGGTTGGCACAATAATTTTTGAACATGATGGAATAAAAATCACAACTTACCCGGATTCCTTCTTCCATTGCCTCATCCGTTTTGCTAAAATCAATCACCGTTACCAATGGATGTTTGGTTTTGTGCCGGACAAAATGATTGATGTCTGAAATGCTTTGTATGTTGATAATAGGCTTCATGCTTACACTTGACTCATTACAATTTTATCAAATAATCTATCGCCCAAATATACTCTCATCCAAACCATCGGTTTAGCCCATAAGCCTACTCTATAACGTGTTTTAGGTTTGACAGTATTTACAATTTTAGAGATTGTAGTAGCGATTACAGACGATTTAGAACCTTGTCCACTGTCATACATTTTTTTAGTGGCTGCCACCAATTTATTGGTAAGCGCAGCGTAAGCTCCTTTTGAAGAATACTTACTGATATTTTCTAACATGACATCGCCAAATTCTGTGATGATAATACCCGGCTCCAAAACAACTACATTGATATTAAATGCCTTTAGCTCTATTCTCAAACAATCGCTCCACCCTTCTACAGCGTGCTTGCTGGCATGATACCAAGCACCCATGGGTGTGTATATTTTCCCACCCATAGATGAGGTGTTAATAATTGTTCCTGCACTTGCCTTTCGCATATAAGGGATTACCTTTTGCGTAATGGAAGCCATGCCAAATAGATTTACTTCAAATTGTTTTCTTGCCTCATCAACCGGAATGTCTTCCACCGACCCATACAATCCAAAACCAGCATTGTTCCATAGTACATCAATTTTACCTTCTTGTTGAATGATGGTGTCCACTACATACTGAATGTCTCTTTCATTAGTAACATCCATTTGGAGGGGATGCCCGCCTAATGATTTGAGGTCTTGCATTTGGTCGATGCGTCTGGCAACTGTGTAAACCGTATGGCCTTGCTCAATAAGCGTTTTTGCCGTTTCTTTTCCCATTCCTGAGCTTGCTCCTGTGATTAAAATTACTTTTTTCATTGTTGTGAATGTTTAAAATGATAGTGCAAATTTCAGACATTCATCGGGTTGACAGTTAATACAAAATCAAGGTTGTTGAATACTTTTTACGGTTTGTGCGGCTTTTTGCGGCGAAAAAGCCATTCCGAGTCAAGTTGTCAATGCTGCTTCGACTACTAATTTTGGCGTAGGGGTGTTTTTATTGGCTGTTTGCGACCTTTACCGCTGCATCAATAAAAAATAATCTTTCAGCAGCACTAAATGTGGTGGTCTGACGATACCTCTGACCTGCAAAACAGAAAAATGAAAAGATTTACCATCTCTATTACGGATTAACCTATAATTGCCTTTTGATTTATGGCAAGCCCAACACCGTAAAAAACATGACTGAACATCTTTTGGTATAGGTACCCAACAACCTTAACCAAATGAAATACACTATTTCTCTTCTTTTGCTTTTTACAGCTATTGTTGCAGCAGGGCAACCCCGCAACAGTCACTACATCACCAACCAAGCGCCGCTTTTAGCACAACCTTATACAGCTCTGCCACTGGGAGCTATTCAACCCAAGGGGTGGCTTAAAAAAATGCTCGAAACGCAACGCGATGGCTTGACCGGAAAATTGGACAGCGTGTATGCGCTTGTATGTGGAAAAAATAATGGTTGGCTCGGTGGCGCTGGCGACAGTTGGGAACGGGGTCCTTATTGGATTGACGGACTGGTACCGCTGGCTTATATCCTCAACGACGCTAAACTCAAAGCCAAAGCGCAGGAATGGATCGAATGGAGCATTAAAAATCAACGCCCTGACGGGTATTTCGGGCCTTATCCATTTGATGAAAAAAAGATGCAGACCATCAAAGGCACCCAACAAACGCTCAGTGAAGACTGGTGGCCCAAAATGGTGATGCTCAAAGCATTGCAGCAATACTATACGGCTACTCAAGACAAACGGGTGCTGACATTGTTCGACAAATATTTCCGCTATCAACTGGCTAATCTACCCAAAACTCCGCTGGGAAAATGGACATTTTGGGCAGAACAACGGGGTGGTGATAACTTACAAATTGTGTATTGGCTGTATAACATTACCAAAGAAAAATATCTGCTCGACCTCGCTGAATTGATTCATCAGCAAACTTTTGATTGGACGACGAAATTGACCAACAATACCCTACGACGTCTCAATCCTTACCCCGATTTGCATTGCGTAAATGTGGCTCAAGGAATTAAAGAACCGTTGATCTACTACCAACAACACCCCGAGAACAAATACATGCAGGCAGTCAAAGAAGGATTGAACGCTCTGAAAGAAGTGCATGGATTTGTGAATGGAATGTACGGCGGCGATGAAGGATTGCACGGCAATGACCCTACGCAAGGTTCCGAATTGTGTTCGGCCGTAGAGTTTATGTATTCGTTTGAAAGTATTTTGCCCATTACTGGCGACGTGTTTTTTGCTGACTACTTGGAGAAAATCGCTTTTAATGTGTTACCTACGCAACACGATGATAAGTACATGCGGAAGCAATATTTTCAGCAGGTCAATCAAGTGGAAGTAACGGACAAAAGTCGCAACTTCATGAACGACCGTGTCGGGCGCATTGTTTTCGGAACCCTTTCGGGTTATCCTTGTTGTGTGACCAATATGCACCAAGGCTATCCGAAATTTGTCCAGAATCTTTGGTACGCTACGGCCGACAACGGCTTGGCCGCGTTGGTATATGGAGCTTCTACTGTCAAAGCAAAAGTAGCTGATAACAAGGAGATCGTATTTTCGGAAGAGACCAATTACCCCTTTTCTGACCAATTGAAGTTTACCTACCAAACCAAAGAAAAAGTAGCTTTTCCACTGCATCTACGTATCCCTGAATGGTGCAAAAAGCCGGTCATTAAAGTAAACGGTCAGGTTCAAAACTACACGGGGGAGAAAATTGTTAAAATCAATCGGTTATGGGCAGCCAATGACATTGTCGAGTTGCAGTTGCCGATGGAAATAAATTATTCCTACTGGTTCGAAAATTCTCTGGGCATTGAGCGGGGGCCTTTGGTCTATGCTTTGAAAATCGGTGAAAGTTGGAGAGAAGTCAAAACTGATGAGTTTATAGATACGTTTTACGAAGTTACTCCCACTACCCCTTGGAACTACGGTATTCCGGTACAGCAAGTCAAGGCAGATTCAATGAAAGTAAGTGTCAATAGCAAGGTTTCGGATTATCCTTGGAATTTGGAAAATGCACCTGTCAGCCTTAGTGTCAAAGGAAAGAAAATTCCGTTTTGGGAAAAGTCGCAAAATTCCGCGGGCCGCCCCCCTTACCCCTCTCATCCTTTTCAAGAGTTGGGTACTCCTTTGGAAGAAA
Organism: Runella sp.; assembly: GCA_039810845.1. Lineage (GTDB taxonomy): Bacteria > Bacteroidota > Bacteroidia > Cytophagales > Spirosomataceae > Runella. The sequence continues at coordinate 5,172 of JBDHXS010000243.1, forward strand.
TTACGTTGATTCCTTACGGTTGTACTACACTACGGATTGCTCAATTCCCGTTGGTAGATCGGTTTAAATAACGTTTCATCTGATGAAATTACTTTGGGGAGGGTTATTAGGACTGTTGATTAGTTCCAGTTGCCAACGCGCCAACAATGCACCGAAACATAACCCTTACTTTTCGTTGACCGACACAACAGAAGTAAGGGTTCCAAATAGCGTTTGGGAAGAGATTCTCAGCGATGGCGTTTATACGGTTACACGAGAAAACTCTACGGAAGCTCCCTTTACCAATGAATATCATGATTTCAAAGGTATAGGTCGCTATCACTGCGCTGCTTGCGGCAATCTGCTTTTCCGTTCAGAACACAAGTACGACAGCGGTACAGGTTGGCCAAGTTTTTGGCAGCCCGCTACCCCTACCTGTCTTTTGTTTCAACGAGATTTCTCAGAACGAGAAGAGCGCATTGAAGTTCGCTGTCGCCGGTGCAATGGGCATTTAGGCCACCTATTTTACGACGGCCCCGCTCCTACTCGTCAGCGCTATTGTATAAATTCGTTGGCGCTGAAGTTTGTAAAAAAATCGAGCAAGTAGCAAAAAAGCCGTCTCAAATGAGACGGCTTTTTCAAACCAAGCTTCTCTAAACCTTCAAAATTTTATATTTCTAAGTTTTTCTCTTTCTTCGATTTGGCTCCGTTGCCATTGGTTGCCGTTGCTCCTTCAACACCACTTACTACAGCTACAACCGCATGTTCTTCCAAACGAGCATAACGATCTTTGATACCAAAGCGATTTTTGAAACGCTCGATAATGTAATACATGGCAGGAACCATAATCAAAGTCAACAATGTGCTGAATGACAAACCAAAGATAATCGTAAAGGCCAACGAACCCCAGAATACTGCACTGAAACCACCAATAAAGAATTGTGGGTCAAACTCAGTGAAGAGCGTTACAAAGTTGATATTCATACCGATAGCCAAAGGCACCAAGCCCAAAATACAAGCCGATGCTGTCAACAATACGGGCGTAAGTCGAGCCGCACCCGCCTCTATAAGGGCCAGACGTACTGGCATTCCGCGACCGCGAAGTTCTTCAGTAAATTCAATAAGCAGGATTCCATTTTTGATTACAATCCCTGCCAAAGCAAAGATACCTACTCCCGTCATGATGATTGACATGGTTTTGCCCGTAATCATAAATCCTAACAAAACCCCAATTAAGCTAAATAACACCGTAAAGAAGATGATGAATGGCTTGCTCATAGAGTTAAACTGAGTCACAAGAATAAGGAATATCAATAGAATAGCTCCTAAGAAAGCAACACCTAAAAATTGCATGGATTTCATTTGTTCTTCTTGCTCACCTCCCAAGCGTACATTGTAGCCTTGTGGAATATCAATACCATCTACTACCTCTTGGATTTGAGCGTTAACATCGTTGGCATTGAATCCACCCAATACATCAGATGAAAGCGTAACAACCCGCTCTTGGTCTTTACGATTGATACCACTATAAGTAGTTGAGTAACGAATTTTGGTCAATGTACTCAACGGCACCTGACGCAATACTCCACCCAAGTTCATATCGCGATACACAATATTCATACTCAGCAGTTTTTCGATTTGACCACGATCCCCTTCTTTCAAACGAACCATGATTGGGTAATCATCTTTGTCGTCGCGGAATTTAGAAACTTCTGTTCCAAATAAAGCCCCTCGAATTTGTCCAGCAATTTGAAGCGTAGATATACCTTCACGAGCTGCTTGCTCACGGTCAATGTCAATAACGATTTCAGGTTTGTTCAGTACTAAATCTGACTTCAATTCTTCAATCCCCTGAATCCCTGATTTGATAATTGCATTTTTAACGTTGGCAGTGAGATTGACCAGTTTGTCAAAATCCTCTCCTGCTATTTCAATCGTTACAGGTTTGCCTGTTGGCGGCCCATTACTTTCAGGTTCGGCAGTTACTTGCGCACCTGGAATTCCTTTTACTCTTTCACGTACTTTGGCCAAAATGTTGGAAGTTGAAATACCGTAGTGGATTCGTTCTTCTACACTCTTAAACGCCACTGTAATTTTACCCTTATTAGGTACTACCGTCCGGTCAGGGTTGAATGGATCCCCCGCGTTGATACCAATGTTGGTAATAACTGAAGCTACAATCGGACTGCCTTTTCCAATCACCCCATAGACCCGATCTTCCAATTGCTTCATTACTTCATTGGTCTTCGCAGCATCAGTTCCTTGCGGCATCACGCAATAGACATACACAAAGTCAGGATCACCCGAAGGGAAAAATACCGATTTAGGCTGAACAATCGCCGTCAAAATAATAGTACCGATAAACAAGGCAATGACTCCTGCAAACAAGACATAAGGGCGCGCTCCTGTAATTACCCAAGAAATGAGTTTACGATAACCGTTTTTCAAACGTGGAAATACATTTTCTTGGAATGGTACAATAATATGGGGCGTCAGTACATAGTGATTAAAAAGATACAGTAGCGTAACAAGCGCCATCAAGTTGCCTACGCCAAAGTTAATGAGATAGCCCACCACAGAAAGCCCTGCCAAAATAAGTACGGGTCTTAAAATAGAACGAAACGACTTATCTTCGTTGGCATGTTCTTCAACGCGTTTTAACGATGATGATGCAAACACAGGGTTCATTACATACGCTACAAACAAAGATGCAAAGAGGGTGATAATCAAGGTCAGAGGCAAGAATTTCATAAACTCACCTACAATACCCGGCCAAAATAACAATGGTAGGAAGGGAGCAATGGTTGTAAGTGTACCTGTCAATACTGGAACAAATACCTCACCAGCAGCAAAAGAAATTGCCTGCGTACGAGATAATTTTTTGTCGTCGTTATACACTCGGTGGGCATTTTCAATCACCACAATGGCATCATCTACCACAATTCCAAGACCCAGTAAGAAGGCAAAAAGGACAATCGTGTTCAAAGTAAAAACGATACCAGTAGCACTGGCAATGACAGGGAATAATACAAACGCTACTAACGTAGAAAGCGGTACAGAAAGCCCTACGAAAATCGCATCTTGCACGCCCATAAAGAACATCAATACCAACACTACAAAGATAAAGCCCAAAATAACGGTATTGAGAAGGTCATTCAGCTCTACTTTGGTTCGCTCTGAACCATCGTTGGTCAAACTTACTTTCAGTCCATCTGGAAACTTGGTTTCTTCATATTTTTTCAAAATCGCTTTGATTTCGTCAGCCGCTGAAATAAGGTTCTCCCCTCCGCGCTTGATGACGTTGAGCGTAATAACGGTCTTCCCGTCCAAACGAGCATAACTTTGTTTTTCGGCAAAACCATCTTTCACTTCAGCGATTTCACTTAGCTTCAAAGTAGCACCCGTCGAAGAACGAATGATAATGTTGTTCAATTGGTTAACATCTTTGAATTCACCTACCACACGTAAGTTGCGACGAACATTGTCCACATTGAGTTCCCCGCCCGAAATGTTAATATTTTCGCCCTGAATTGCCGTCTGAATTTCATAAAATGATACACCAGCTGCTTGCATTTTATACAAATCAAGATTGATTTGTATCTCGCGATCTAATGCTCCTACAATATCCACTCGGGTAATTTCGGGCAATGATTCAATTTCGTCTTTCAATTGGTCAGCATAATCTTTCAATTTTTTCAGTGAATAATTGCCCGCCAAGTTGATGTTCATAATCGGGAATTCTGAAAAGTTCACTTCTTGTACCGATGGGTCTTGCTTGCGGTCGGTAGGAAGATCCACCAATGATTTGTCAACAGCATCAGCCACACGTTGCTTGGCTGTCTGTGCCGTAATTCCAGTGGTAAATTCGACCGTAATCAACGAAAAATCCTGAATTGAGTTCGATCTAATTTTGGTCACTCCACTAGCAGCTTTGAGCTGTTTTTCGATGGGTTTTGTAATAATCGTTTCGATATCCGATGGGCTTGCACCAGGATAAATCGTCGAAACAATTACTGTAGGAACCGCAATTTCAG
>JBDHXS010000244.1:0-9177 GCA_039810845.1 Runella sp.
TGCTTCCTTAAATTATTAAAGATTTACGACATCAACTTCAAAATCGATTAAAAAGCATCAGCTTCTTTCTTTCATCTTGAGTTATACTTAAAAATGACATGAAAAAGACTTTCTTATTTTGTCTATTCGCTATTCTATTGGCTCCGTTTTTTACTCATGCCGAAGAAGCCCAATTTTTTTGTTCTAACACTTTAAATTTTATAGGCCTTCAAGAAAGATCATTCGATGCCCCTATGGGGATGTCAAAACAAGAATACGCAAACTCCATGAGACTTGCAGGTAGAGAAGTCACTCAACGGCTTTTTAACAAATATAGAAAAATATCGCCGAATCAGGGATAGGCAAACCGGCTGATTCTGAGGTCTGAAAATATTTTGAATTAAAAGTTTGGTTTTTGTTTTTTGTTTACCCACTTTTGCAGTGTACTATTTATCTAATACACTAAACCAGCCAATAAAGTGATACAATTTGACAGTATTCAGTTTGGATATACCTCTCAGAAACTCTTTGGTGATTTAACACTACACGTAGAAGCAGGGCATATTTACGGCCTGCTGGGTGAAAACGGTGCGGGGAAAACCACACTTCTCAAAATGATTGCCGGCTTGGTCTTTCCCAAAAGCGGCCACTGCTCGGTGCTGAACTATGAGCCACGGCACCGAAAGCCTTCTTTTATGAGTCAGTTGTATTTTGTGGCCGATGAGCCTTATTTACCCCATACAACGGCGGTACGCTACGCGGATACCTACGGCGTTTTTTACCCAAATTTTGATAAATCGCTGTATTTAGATTACCTAAAAGAGTTTCAAGTCCCAGCTGAACAGGTTTTTTCCAAATTATCGTTTGGGCAGCGTAAAAAAGTGGTGATTAGCTTTGCTTTGGCGACCAAAGTGCCGCTGGTACTCATGGACGAACCTACCAATGGCTTGGACATTCCCTCAAAAAGCACCTTCCGAAAGTTGGTGGCGGGAGCCATGACCGACGAACGCTGCATCGTGATTTCGACCCACCAAGTGCGCGATTTAGATAGCTTGATTGATTGGGTCATCCTGCTGCACAACGGTAAAATTATTTATCAGGAAGATCTCAATGTGCTGGCTGAGAAAGCGACTGCTCAGCCTAATTTAGAAATGTTGTTTCAGGAAGTAATCCAAAACCACTAATCCCATGAAAGACACATTCAATCTTCGTCGTTTTGGGCTGTATGTCCGCAAAGAATTCAGTGAAAATTGGAAAGCGTATGCACTGAGTTTAGTAGGTGTATCAGCTATCTTGGGATATAATATTTATCAGGAATGGAATTATGTACACAGCAATCTATATAATAAAAAATACCCGCTGGAAATATATTCCTATTTGTTAATTACGATGGGACCAATGACTTGGATTGCCAGCAGTTATTTGTTAAAGAGTTTTTCAAATCGCCAACAAACTTTTGCGACCTTAACATTACCTGTTTCCTCATTTGAGCTGTTTTTATACACTTGGGTAATAGCTGTACCATTTGCAACAGTCAGTTGTTACACCCTCTGGAAAATAGCATGGTCTATTTTCTTGCCCTATTTTTTAAATGATATTCCGGATTTATTAATCGGAAATGACTCAAACTATTGGACAGGAAACCCTTACATTTCTGTTTTCCTTTTAGGGGGTTCTGCCGTTTTCATGTGGGGAGCTGTGACCCTAGGTCGGTTAAATTTTCTAAAAACATTAGCCATTTTAATTGCCGTTGGTCTATTGCTATTTGAGTGGGGAGCAAATCATTTGTTGGAAGCCATTTTTCCTAATGCTTACCATATCCGCCCCCCCGCTCCTGCTCCTTGGATACCACAAAAAATAACCATAGAGTCTTCTAAGGGCGTCTTCTCCAATGATATTCATTCTACGTTTGAGGGAGTGTACCAATTTTGGTGGGTCTTTTGCGTTCCCTTGCTGCTCTACACCATTACTTTCCTGAAAATCAAAGAAAAAGAAGTTTAACAGCCATGAACTTTTATAACCATGAATAACACATTCAACCTTCGACGTTTTGGGTGCTATGCCCGCAAGGAATTTCGTGAAAATTGGAAAGCGTATGCACTTTTTCCTATTGTTATTTTAGTAATACAATTGGGAGCTATTTATCAGATATGCAGGCCTTTACAAGACCCCGTTTACTATAAACAACTTAAAGCAGGGTACATGCTGCTTCCCTATCCGTCGCTTATACTTTCGTCAGGAATAACACTTTGGTTAGCAAGCAGTTTTAACTTTCGTTATTTTGCTACTTCTCAGCAATCTTTGCCTATGCTTACCTTGCCCGTTTCGGCATTTGAGCGTTTTTCTTTTGCATGGATTATGGCCATCCCTATCAGCTTATTGTTGGTTTATTTACTTTGGCATTTCAGTTGGGGCATAGCCACTCCTATTATAAAAGTACTATATCCAAAAGTATATGTGGAATATCATAAATATCATACTATAGGAGATTATCAAACAGTTTTTGTTTTTGTTTATTCCGCAGCATTTATGCTTGGGACGGTAGTATTGGGGCGGTTAAGTTTTGTAAAAACAATAGGTATTGCAGTAGGTGTTTTTTTTATGCTGTATATTTTTCAAAAAATAGCATTAAATACTCTTATATCTGATGTTACTGAAATTGTTTCCCCGCCATTTCCAGGCCCTACTTTTCTATCCATTCGTACAACTTCAAAAGAACTTATTCAACCCATATCTACTTTGGAGGCTCCGTATAAAATCTGGTGGTATTATTGCCTTCCCGTTGCGTTATGGGCAATTACTTATTTGAAAATTAAAGAAAAAGAAATTTAACAGTCATGAATTTTCATAACCAAACGCCGATTTACCTGCAAATCGCGGAATATATCGGGGAACAATTACTCACTAACGTATGGAAGGCTGAGGAGAAAATTCCCTCTATCAGAGAATTAGCGGTGCAATTGGAGGTAAATCCCAATACAGTTCAACGAACGTACGATTTTCTCCAAACCCGTGAGGTGATATTTACCAAACGCGGCTTAGGTTATTTTGTAACTTCCAACGGAGAACAAAACTATTTGGATTGGCGACGCGAAGCATTTATCCAAACGGATCTACCGATTTTTTTTAAGCAAATGCGTTTGTTAAAAATGGATTTTGAAGAAATCGAAAAACGCTACGAATCATATCTAAGTCTAATTTAATGGATATAGAAAATAAAAAGCCATGAAACTCTCGACTATTTTCCTTATTGCAGCTGCCTCTATTACGCTTTTTGTACAATTACTGCTTAGTTTGGGCTACGGGGAAGCCTATCAGCTTGAGTTATCTAATCAAAAGCTGATTCAGCCTTTTATAGCGGGTTTTAAAAACCAACGATTTAAAGCTATTGTGGCCGACAGAGTTGGATTTTCGATTCAGAATCACCCTTCAGAACAAGGGTATAAAGTTAGCTATAGAAACGAAGAAGATATGAAACGTATCAAGTTTAGAGTTGAAAATGATACGCTATATATCACAACTCCAAGACGCTCCCAAAGTGTATCATTTGATGCATTTTTCCTTGAAATACCCAACATCATCATTTGCCGTAATAGTGACGTTATTCTAAAAAATGCAACGTTAAAAGAGTTAAAAATTAAGATGAAATCGATGTCTTTTGTTTTCTTTGAGGGTTGCCATATTGGGCAGTTAAAGGCTGATTTAAACAGTATTGCGAGTCTGAATATTACTCGTAATTCTAAAATAGACACGCTCGAAGTAAGACTAAAAGATAAATCAACTGTAACGGCATGGAAGTCGGAAATCGGCGAAACAAAATATATTGAAGTTGATGATAAGACGCATTTTACTATCATCAAAAAACCGCACAAATTTTTACAATAAAATTCAATTTTACTTCAAAAATTTCTCATGAAACCATCGGCCATTCTGTTCATATTTTTCTGTGCAGGCACCTTGCTTGTGCAATTATTTACCAATTTAGGCTACCGAAAAGGCTACGAAGAACATTTATTTTTTGTTAAAAATCAGGTGTTCCCCATCAACGCTTTTCCTCTTGAAAATATCAAAGTCGTCGTTGCCAAAGGCGTTCGTTTTACCTTATATCTTACTAAAAATCAACAGGGTTTCAAACGGGATGTCAGACCCGAGGGGATTACTTTTAAGGCACAGGGTGACACATTGTTTATTACTTCAAAAGATGGAAAATACAATGAGCGAAACTATTTTGAAACGTACTTTCGAAGCCTACCTAACCTTATTCTTTCAGATGCCAACGCAAATATAATTGCAAAAAGTGAAGGAGAACTAAACACTCGGATTGAAAAACATGGGCAATTGTTGGTAGAACAAAGCAGTTTTAGAAAAATCAATGCCGAAGTGAAAGATAGTTCCACGCTGATTTTCAACGCCGATGCTACGGTAGATTTATTGGAAGTAAAATTAAAAGACAGTGCTTCGTTAAGCGATCATGAGGCTAACATTACCAAGATTGTTCCCATCTATATTTCTGATAAAGCCTCTTTGTCTCTTTCCGGAAAAGGGCTTCGGGCTTGGCATTCACTTGCGCCCCAATGATAGAGCAACGCCTTTTGATTCACGCAAAGACGCAAGGGAGCAAAGAATTTACCCATCCTACTCTTTGCCTCTCAGTGCCTTGGCGTGACTACTATATAATTCGCCGAAAAAATTGTACATTTCCTGAAAAATAAACCCTTTTCACGGAAATGACATTCGATTACATCATCATCGGGGCGGGCTCGGCGGGTTGTGTGCTGGCGCATCGTCTTTCGGCAAATCCAGCCATCCAAGTATTGTTATTGGAAGCAGGAGGGCCTGACAAAAAAATGGAAATTCATATTCCAGCGGCTTATTCCAAACTCAATCGTACGGAGGTCGATTGGGGATTTGAAACTGAGCCTCAGCCCCATGTCCTGAATCGAAAAATGTATTTGCCGCGCGGAAAAGCATTAGGCGGAAGTAGTTCCACCAATGCCATGGCCTACGTGAGAGGCAACCGCGCCGATTATGACCAATGGGCAGCACTTGGAAATGAAGGCTGGAGTTACGAGGATGTATTGCCTTATTTTAAAAAATCAGAACATAACGAGCAGATTCACAACGAGTACCACGGTCAGGGTGGGCCGCTCAACGTAACCTACGCGACGGGCTATCGTACGCCCGTGGCGGAGGCGTTTGTGAAAGCTTGTGCCGAAAAGGGAATTCCCGAAAACCCCGATTACAACGGCGCCGAACAAGCAGGAACGAGCCTGTTTCAGTTTACCATCAAAGACCAAAAACGATGGAGCACGGCAACGGCATTTTTGAAACCTATTTTGCAGCGTTCTAATCTGAAAGTCATTACGTTTGCGCACACAACTCAACTCATTTTGGAGAATGACCGTGCGGTAGGCGTGGAGTTTTTGACGGGAAAAAATACGACCGAAAAAGCGTTTGCCAACAAAGAAATCATCTTGTCGGCAGGAGCGTTTAATTCTCCTCAAATCTTGATGTTGTCGGGGATTGGCGACAAAGACGAGCTAAAAAGGCACGGAATAAAGGCTAAAAAACACTTGCCAGGGGTGGGTAAAAACTTACAAGACCACTTATTTACGGGGGTGAGTGCCTTGGCCAATGTGCCTACCGCCAACGATTATCTGTCGGTGTGGGGGCAAGTGAAGGGATTAGCACAATACGTATTTATGAAAAAAGGGCCGATGACGATTAGTCCGTTGGAAGCCAATGCGTTTACCAAAATTCATACAGGCCCCGACCCTGTCGATTTTCAGTTTCATTTTGCGCCAGTTCACATGGGCAACGACGGGAAAGCTGATTTTTATAACATTGAAACCTTTCCACACACCAGTGGTTTTACCATTTTACCAACGCTCCTCAAACCAAAAAGTGTGGGATTTGTAGGTTTACGTTCGTCAAATCCGTTGGATGCACCACTCATTGATCCTCGCTTTTTATCGGAGCAAGACGATGTGCTGACGCTGTTGAAGGGTACCAAAAAAGCGTTGGAGATTATGGATGCTAAGGCATTTGATGTGGTGCGAAAAGAAGTAATTCTACCGCTTCAACGTAGCTCCGACGAGGCACTTATTTTGCATATCAAAACGCTGTTGGAAACGGTGTATCACCCCATCGGGACGTGCAAAATGGGCAATGACGAAATGGCCGTTGTGGACAACAAGTTGCGGGTGCACGGCATCGAAGGGCTTCGGGTGGCCGATGCGTCGATTATGCCGCGCATCATCGCGGGCAATACCAACGCCGCTTGCATTATGATTGGCGAAAAAGCGGCTGATTTGATTTTGGGGGATAGCTGATAACTGTTATTGGTTAACTGTTATCGGTTAATTGGAGGGATGTAACTTTGTGGGTAAATGAATAGAGTACAAGAGTAATAATCTGATATTTTTAGAAAAAACATAAAGAAACCCCCCGCAAAAGTGACTCTGCGGGGGAGTAATGATTTTCGGATAAACAGATAACGGTTAACCAATAACTGATAACCAGTACCCAATTAACTAGCAACAACTATCTCACGAGCAAGCTCTACTAAGTCTTTATCGTTTACTTCTTTTTTGATGTCGGCTACGTCCAAGAACTGCTTGTAAATAACGTCCAACGTTGCTTTATCGAACGTATAACCCAACAATTCCAAACGGTGCTTCAACGCGTGGCGACCGCTACGAGCCGTCAACACAATCATTGATTTATCCACACCCACGTCGGTAGGGCTCATAATTTCGTAATTGAGGGTATGTTTCAAGAAACCATCTTGGTGAATACCCGAAGAGTGCGCAAACGCGTTACGCCCCACAATCGCCTTGTTGGCTTGTATTGGCATACGCATCATTTTTGAAACCAACTGGCTCGTAGGGAAAAGCAATTGCGTATTAATTCCCGTTTCGTACCCTAATTCTTTGTGTACATTGAGGGCCATCACCACTTCTTCCAACGACGTATTTCCAGCCCGTTCACCAATTCCATTCATCGTCACCTCAACCTGACGTGCTCCGTTCATGATACCAGCCAAAGAGTTGGCCGTTGCCAAACCAAGGTCATTGTGGCAGTGAATCGAAATGGTAGCAAGATGGGCGTTTGAGGTATTTTCAAAGATATACTTGATTTTGTCGCCGTACTCATTAGGCAAACAATAACCTGTTGTATCTGGGATATTTACTACCGTAGCGCCTGCTTTGATTACTGACTCTACCAAGTGTGCCAAGAAAGCCACGTCCGCGCGTCCCGCATCTTCACAGTAAAACTCTACATCTTCCACGTACGACTTGGCATGTTTTACGGCCCCAATCGCTTGTTCTACGATTTTCTCGCGTGTGCTGTTGAATTTGTGCTGAATGTGAATATCGGACGAACCAAGTCCCGTATGAATCCGTCCGCGTTGAGCGTATTTGAGGGCTTCTCCAGCGGCATCAATATCTCCCTTTACGGCGCGTGAGAGGGCGCAAATAACAGGCTGACGAACAGCTTTTGAAATTGCTATCACCGAACGAAAATCACCAGGGCTCGAAACAGGAAAGCCCGCTTCGATGATATCAACACCCAGTTTTTCGAGTTGTTGTGCTACCACAATCTTTTCATCGGTTGTCAATTGGCAGCCAGGCACTTGCTCGCCATCGCGCAACGTGGTGTCGAAAATTTGGACTTTTTGGCTCATTGTGTGTAAAGAGGGATTGATAGTTGGATTCGACTTTTGGATTGGTTTTTCATAAAAAGACCCTTCCTCTGCGTGAGAAAGGGTCTTTTTCTTACAAATTTCCCCTCTCACATGGTCAATGTGAGGAGAAGGAGGCTTTGAATATTATAATTGGTATAAGTCATTTTTTTGATTGCGAATTTTCGCTAAACGCGTATTTCTACTACAAAAGTAGCGGAATAATTTATTCGTGCAAAAAGTTTTGGAAAAAAATCTAAACCAATCATAAGCAGTAGTTCCTTCGTGCAACTATCTTACTTTTCGATAGATTTATGAGAAATAATTAGATTTGTAAATCGCATAGAAAAACTACTTAAATGAAAGTACTTACTTTTTTATCCTTTTACCTATTGTTGGCTATGCAAACTTCCTTTTCTCAAAAAGCCGCTTTCAACTGGGAAGGCCACCGTGGCTGTCGTGGGTTGATGCCAGAAAATACCATCCCTGCTTTTTTGAAAGCGCTTGATTTGGGAATGAATACCCTTGAGTTAGATGTAGTTATCTCTAAAGACCATCAAGTAGTAGTCTCCCATGACCCCTATTTTCACCCTGATTTTTCAAGTGACCCTTATGGTAAACCAGTAGCTAAACATACAAAAGTTGTGCTATATCAATTAAATTATGATGAAATCAAGCGTTACGATGTCGGGAGCAATGGTAATCCAAATTTTCCAGAGCAGCAAAAGTTCAAAACCTATAAACCGCTATTACGCGAAGTAATCCAAGTTGCCGAAGCGTATAGAATGAAGCATAATATCCCACTGTTTTGGTATAATATTGAGCTCAAAAGTGAAGAAAAAGAATATGATTTATCGCAGCCACAGCCCACTCTTTTTTCAGATTTAGTGTATAATGAAATTAGTAGCTTATTATCCCCAGATCGGGTAGTTGTTCAAAGTTTTGATTTCAATATTCTAAAGTATTGGAAGAAACAAATAGAGAATGGTCAATACAAAAAAGTGATGTTGGCAGCTTTGGTAGGTAATGTAAAAGGAATCGAAAAGAATCTGGAAGATTTGGGGTTTAAACCAGATGTGTATAGTCCCTATTTTCAGTTGTTAAACGCAGCAAAGGTTCAACACTTACACGCGATGGGAATTCAAGTGATACCTTGGACGATTAATACTACCGAAGAAATGAAGCGTATTAAGGATATGGGTGTGGATGGAATCATTACTGACTATCCTAATCGAATCCCGAAATAAGAAATAGTAAATCTTTCATTCATTTTATTTATGTTTGGAAAAACAAACCTTTGCGAAAAGTGTCATTGCTGAACGATATAATGGTATTTTTTATGAAACGCCGTGCTGAACGCATTGAGCATTTCAAGGCGCACCCTGTGGAGGTTCAGCACCAAATCTTACACGAACTTATCGAAGCAGCTCGCTATACAGACTGGGGGCGCAAGTACCGATATGATACAATTCAAACAATTAAACAATACCAATAAAGAGTTCCTATTTAGAGCT
>JBDHXS010000245.1:0-9165 GCA_039810845.1 Runella sp.
AACATAGTAGAAGGCTATCGCAAACGCACCAAGCCTAACAAAATCAAGTTCATGAATATAGCCCAAGGCTCATTAGACGAAACCGTCTATTTTCCCATTTTAGCGCAAGATTTAGAGTATGGCAGCACGGATTCACTTCAAGATAAATTGGAAGAAGTTGCTAAACTGCTTTATGCTTACTCTATAGCTATCGAAAAATCATAAACCCTCACTACCGACTCCTCACTACTCGCTCCTGAAATTATGCTTAAATCAATGACCGGCTACGGAAAAGCCACTATCGAATCCGAAACACTGTCGGTAACTGCCGAAGTCAAATCGCTTAACTCTAAGTTTTTAGATATATTTTGTCGTATTCCACGCAATTATTCGGAGCGCGAAATCGAAATTCGTAATCTCATTACACAGTCGTTGGAGCGTGGGAAAGTGGAGTTTACCCTTACCGTTTCGCCCATTGGTGACGGTAGTGCTGGCACTGTAGTCAATCGGGCGCTGGTAAAAGCCTATTACCGCGACCTACACCAAACTGCGGAAGAATTAGGATTTGCTCCTACGCCAACGGAGCTACTGCGAATGGCACTCCAAATGCCTAATTCGTATTCATCTGACTCTCCTACTGAAGAGCAACAGGCCGCCGACTCAGCCCAAATCCAACAAACAGTACTGGAAGCCCTTAAAAAGTGTAATGAATTTCGCCAACAAGAAGGGCGTGCCCTCGGCAAGGCTTTTCGTACTGCCATCCAGAAGATTTCAGATTTATTGCTCGAAGTGGAAGCACTCGACAAAAATCGTATTCCATCTGTCCGTGAGCGCCTTCGTAAAAATGTGCGCGATTTGATCCACGATGAAACATTCGACCAAAATCGTTTTGAACAGGAACTGGTCTATTTTATCGAAAAATTTGATATCTCGGAAGAAAAAGTACGTCTGAAGAACCACCTTTTGTACTTTATCGAAACCCTTCAAAATAAGGAAAGTAATGGCAAAAAACTGAACTTCATCGCTCAAGAAATTGGCCGTGAAGTAAACACTATTGGCTCCAAAGCCAACGATGCTCCCATTCAACATTTGGTTGTACAGATGAAAGATGAATTGGAAAAAATCAAAGAGCAAACAGCGAATATTATTTAAGAAAGTGAAAAGGGTAGAATAGAGAGAGTTTGAACCTCACTCCATTCTGCCCTTTGCCCCAAATAGAAAAAAGCGCTATTAAACAACTGTAAACTATTGCATTTTCTTCTTCACCACATCCGCGGGGTATTTTAGTGCCAGTTTGCGAATTTCATAGCTAAACGTCTCAAAGGTTTCACGCCAAAGTTGCGCTTCTTCGGCAGTATAGGGGTAAAATCCGTGGGCGTTGGCCACTCCTTTGCCGCCTTCTTTTACAATATCATCAATTAATTTCGGCATTTCTACCGAGTTGCTCAAGGTCGGAAAAAGGTCTTTCATCACCGTATGATAGGCAGGGACACCCGTCAAATCCATCCATCGAAAGGGGCCAACCAAGGTCATCCAATAACCCGCGTTATTTCGGCAGGCGCGATCCACATCTTCAACCGAGGCATAGCCATTTTCCACCAAATTGAAGGCTTCGCGATACAGTGCGTACATGAGACGATTGGTGATAAAACCGCGAATATCTTTGCGCACCAAAGTAGGCTCTTTTCCCCACTGATGCGAAAGTTTATATAGCCATTCGCCTTTAGATACGTCGCTCAACTCTCCGCAAATCACTTCCAGAAATCGAGTCGTATGCGATGGTTCGGCCCAATGCAAGCCTAAAAATCGCTGAGGATATTTTACTTCTTTCTGCAAAATACTAATGGGAATGGCAGAAGTATTGCTCGTGATTACAGCCTCCGTCGAGACAACTGCTTCTATTTTTTCATATACTTCTTTCTTGATTGGCAGACTTTCCAACGTACATTCGATAACCAATTGGCAATCTGCCAAGACGTTGTAATCTTCCGTAATTTTGAGATTTTCAAAGAAATAATCAGGGCTTTTGGTCACCAAACCCTCTTCCAGTGATTTTTTTAGGTGTTCGTAAATTCTTGGTTGTGCTGTTGGTACATCTACCGACAGCGGTGCAACCGCTACCACACGATGTCCTGCCATCAGCAGGCAAGTAGTGATGCTGCACCCCATTAATCCAAGCCCAACAACACCTATTGACAAATTTGAAACGTCCATTAGAATATTTACTAATTGATAGTTAGCGAGTTAGTAAATTTTTAAAAATCAATCCTACTCTCATACGGATAACAATTAACAGATATACGATTAACCCCACTGCCTCTATTTCTGCGTAAAGTCTTCCAAAATCTGCTGATATTCATTTAGAAATACCTGAAACTCTCGCTCCAAATTGGGCAAATCTTGGGCTAAAGTACTGGTGTCATTGGTCTTCAATTTTCCCTCTCCAATACGGGCAATTTCGGCCACGCGAGAGACACCTATCGTTCCGGCACTTCCTTTGAGCGTATGCAGATTGCTCTTCACGGTAGCAATGTCATTTTGGGCAAAAGCTGCTACTGCCTCATTGACCAATTCAGTAGATTCAGTAACAAATTCTTCAAAAATCGAACTGATTAATTCCATTCCTCCCAGTTCCTGCAATTGCCCTACAATGTCCAAGTCAATGATAGGAAGCTTGATTTCTTGTGCAATTTCTTTTTGTTTTTGCTTAAATACCACTGTATCTTTCAGCGACTTACCCGCATCCACAATTTCTTTTACTTTCTGAATCAACACCTGCGCCCGAATCGGCTTAGGTACGTAGTCGTCCATTCCTTGGCTCAAAAATCGTTCGCGGTCTTCCTTCATCGAATAAGCCGTCATCGCCACCACTGTCGGTAAATTGGCACCAAACCGCTTGCGAAGGTGTTGCGTGGTTTCGATACCATCCATGTCTGGCATCTGAATATCCATAAAGATGGCGTCATAATGTTGCTTTTCAGGCGAATAGGTTGCTGCCACGAGGTCAATTGCTTTTTGGCCACTTTCGGCGGTATCGACAAAACAACCTGCTTTTTTCAGGATTTCACTGGCAACTTTTCGATTTACAAAGTTATCGTCCACCAGCAATACTGTGGGTCGGTAAGTAGTAAAGAAATTCTCAATCTTAATTTCGGTATTGGCAGCTTTCTGTTGGGTAGGGCTGATCATGGTTTCTTTGGTTTCAAACGTAAACCAAAACATACTTCCTTGACCTAATTCAGAATCTACACCAATTTCCCCTTTCATCAACCGACACAACTCCTTGGAAATCACCAATCCAAGCCCCGTTCCACCAAAGGTTTTACGCGAAGAGGTATCTACTTGGCTGAAGGCATTGAACAGTAATTTTAGATTTTCGGGCGTAATTCCAATTCCCGTATCTCTTACTTCCACCTTTATTTTATGGAACCTCCCTTTGGTCCACACAGTAGATACATTGATACTTACACCTCCATTTTCGGTAAATTTAAGGGCATTGGATGTAAGATTAGACAGGATTTGCAATAGCCGCGTTTGGTCAGCAATGATGTACTGCGGCACTCCTTCTCCAAAATGACATTGCAAGGTATTGTTCTTGTTACGAGCTACTTGAGAAAACAACGCCGTCAATTTCTCGAATATCTCCTCTAATGCCACGGGAGCTTCGTTCAATTGCATTTTTCCCGCTTCAATTTTAGACAAATCCAAAATGTCGTTCAAAATATTGAGCAATGTTTCTGATGAGCGCCGCATCGTCTGCACATAGTCTTTTTGCTCTGCATTCAATTCCGTACTATTGATGAGATCGAGCATCCCAATCACACCATTCATAGGCGTGCGGATTTCGTGGCTCATATTGGCTAAAAAACGCTCTTTAACTTTTAGCGAACGCTCGGCTTCTTCTTTGGCCTTGACGAGTTCGGCTTCGTTACGCTTGAGTTCGGTAATATCCCGCGCCAAAGCGGCAAAGATAGGTTCTCCTTCTTCATCTTTTAGGAGCAACATATTAAACATAAACTGCCGAACCGTACCATCTTTGATACGAAGTTCGGCTTCAAAATTGCGGAGACTTTTATCCCGACGGAGACGTAGGAGTGCCGTATGAATGCTTCCCTGATTGACAAAATAATCAGTAATATGGGTGTTGATAGCTTCTTCAACTGTATAACCCGTCCGTTTAAGAACCGAAGGACTTATCATGGTGATTTTTCCAGTACGGTCGGTACGGACATAAATATCTTGGAGGTTGATAAAAATCCCGCGAAATTTTTCCTCGCTTTGCTGCATGGCCAATTCAGCTATTTTGCGTGGTGTAATATCCCGTGCTACTCCCGATACTTCTTCAATAGGGCCCTTATCAATTCGGATAGGATTTAAACTAAACTCTAACCACATATCTCCTTGGCCATTACGGGTTTCGATTTTCATCTCAAACCCTTGCGGATTGCCCCGGAATGCCTGCCGATAACGCTCTTCCATCAAACGGCGATTTTCCATCGTCATTAGCTGCCATCCCAATCGTTCGGTCGTGGTATTGATCGCTGGAGTAGTCCTAAGGTGGTGTTGTAAAAATGTTGAATAATTTTTGTTGAAAGAAGTCAATTGCAAAGCCTTATTGACGGACCAAATTAGATAAGCACTACTGTCAAAAATGGCATTAAGACGCGCTGTCTGACGATTGAGTTCGGCCTCATTTTGTTTACGGGCAATGGCCAACGCTACTTGTCCAGATATAAACTCAAGCATCTCCAAATTACGCGGGCGGTACTGATTGGGGTTGGTGTAAGATTTGACCCCAATAATACCCGTGACCCGATCGCCAATACGCAAAGGAACACACAATAATACTTTGGGGATTTGACCATACATATAAAGCCCCTGTTTTTCAGCCAGTTCTTCAATGTCTTTCTCGTACAAAAAGAGCGATTTATTAGCACGGATAGCATATTCGGTTAGACCATTGCCAATTTTTCGTTTCGTAAATCGGACGTTTCCTTTAAAATACTCATCCACATAATATGGAAAATACATATAGCTTTTAGTAGGGTCGTAGAGCGCAATAAAGAAATTTCGGGCATCTATGACTTTCCCTAACTCCTCATGAACACGGGCGTAAAATTCGTCCAAATCCTGCGTTTTTATCATCCAGTTGGCAATACTGTAATAAAGACTCTGCGAACGCTCAGCCCGCACACGACTCGTGGCATCGTGCAAAATACATCGGAAAGCCGTAGGTTTATCATTTTCATAACGGCAAGTTACGCTACCCGTCAAGTAGATTTTTTTGCGTTGCTTATTCCAAAAAACAGTTTCAAAATCAGGTATTTTCTCACCTTCCTGAATCCGTTTAAGAAGTTCTAAAGTAGCCTCTGCCGCTTCTGGCCAAAGAATATCTTTGAGAGTAAGCCCCATCAATTCGTCCAAATCGTAACCCAACCGCTCCCGCCAAGCGCGGTTAACAAACAAAAACTTACCTTCCAAAGACACCAGCTGAATCAAATCACTGGTATTATCTACCAAATCTTGTAACTGTGCATTGGATTTATTGAGCGCATTGGCCACCCGCAATTTATTGGTTATGTCTTCTCCAATAAGTGTAAAATCTATTAATTCGCCATCTTTTCTATTGATAATCAGCGAATTCAGCTGAACGGTACGTACGTTTTTATTCTTAGAAACAAGTGGTATTTCACGAAATTCGGCCAAACCACCCCGTTCAATTGCTTCTGTTAAAAACTTTTGTATTTCATCCCGATTCTCAATAGACAAAAGGTCTTCAAAAAAATTAAATCGTTGAAGATCATCAGCACTCCAGCCCAGCATCCGTGTGGTATAGGCATTGGCAAAACGAATAGACCCATCAGGTAAAACCTTGATACCAAACAAGTTAAGCTGTTGGATAAAGATATTAGGTTCGCTTATGTTAACTGTAGTATGCATGGTAAAAAAACTTTATCGGCAGTAAAGTCCGAAACTTAGTCGAATCTTTGCAATTACTTCAAACAAAAGTAACAATTTTGCAATTAATGAAAGTCAAACCAAAAAAACACCTCGGGCAGCACTTCTTACGCGATTTGGACGCATCAGAGCGCATTGCCGATTTGCTATCGGGCCATGGTGGCTACGATACGGTTCTTGAAATCGGCCCAGGTATGGGCGTCCTCACTCAATTTATATTGCCCAAAACGCAATACCAAACCTACGTAGTAGAGATTGACCGCGAATCGGTGGCTTATCTAAAAGTTAATTTTCCCGCTTTGGCAGGACGAATTATTGACGGCGATTTTTTGCGCATGAATTTGAAGGAATGGAGTGAATCCGTCACCGAAAAACCCCGTTTTGCCATCATTGGCAATTATCCCTACAATATTTCTTCCCAAATCCTTTTCAAAGCACTCGACTACCGAGATACAGTTTCGGAAATTGTAGGTATGTTTCAGAAAGAAGTAGCTATGCGCGTCGCAGCGCCTCCAGGCAAAAAAGATTATGGAATTCTGAGTGTTCTGTTGCAGGCATTTTACGACATTGAATATTCATTTACCGTTCCTCCCGAAGCCTTTGAACCGCCACCAAAAGTACAATCGGGCGTGATTCGTTTGAAAAGAAACACCGTTAAACAACTGGAATGTGACGAAAAGAAGTTTACCCAAGTCGTAAAAGCAGGTTTTAACCAACGAAGAAAAACCCTAAGGAACGCCCTTAAACCCTTGGGAATCCAATTTGACCACCCGCTTCTGGACAAACGAGCCGAGCAGTTGGGAGTAGCCGAATTTGTACTGTTGACGAATCTGGTCAATAGTTCACAGTCAACGGAATAGTTTACAGTAGGCATCATAGGTAGTTAAAAGCAACTGCTTACTGAAAACTAAAAACGCATCAAAAAAATGACTTTTGAACTTACTAAAGAATACCTCGAGCAAATCGAAACAGCCATTTTGGAGGGTAATGACAAACAATTACGCGCCGACATGGAAGAGTTGTACCCTGCTGATATTAGTACAATTCTGTATGAATTAGATACCGAGCCTGCTCAGTACCTGTTCAGTCTGTTGGATACCGAAATTGGTGCTGAAATCTTAGCCGAAATTGAACCTGACGACCGAAAGCAATTTTTGAGTAACTTTTCCTCGGCAGAAATTGCGCGCTATATCGAAGTTTTCGACTCTGATGATGCCGTGGATTTGCTGAAAGAACAGCCCATCCAGGTACGTGAAGAAGTCATTGGTTTGTTGCAAGACCGCGAGCAAGCGCGTTTTATCATTGATTTGCTTCCCTATGACGAAGATGTGGCAGGCGGGTTGATGCAGAAAGAGTTAGTCAAGGCCAATGTCAATTGGACAGTCAATGAGTGCATTGAAGAAATCCGCAAACAAGCTGAAGATGTAGAAAAGGTATATGCGGTCTATGTGGTGGACGATGAGCAGACCCTTTTGGGTCTTATCTCGCTGAAAAACTTGGTGTTAGCACGCAAAAACACCAAAATCGGAAATATCTATGACGAAGATATTCACTTCGTTGAAACCTACCGCCCCGTAGAAGAAGTCACCGAAATCATGCAGCGCTACGACTTAGAAGCGATTCCTGTCGTCAATGTTCAGCAACGCTTATTGGGACGTATTACTATTGACGACATTTTGGACGTAGTGACCGAAAAAGCCGAAGAAGACATTCAGGCGATTTCGGGTATTACGGGCGAAGTCGAAGAAGACGATAGTCTCTGGGACCAAGTGAAAGCGCGTTTGCCTTGGCTCATTGTGGGGGTTATCGGAAGTTTGATGGCAGCCACCGTCATTCGGATTTTTGAGGGAGAATTGGGTAAAATGGCCGCTTTGGCTATGTTTATTCCCATCATGGGCTCTACGGGCGGGAACGTAGGCATCCAAACCGCTTCGCTCATTGTGCAGGCTTTGGCCGACAAAACAGGGATTGAAATCAGTTGGAAAGAACGTTTGCTGAAAATCATTGTCATTGCTTCACTCAACGGCCTCATTATTGGTATTCTGGCGGGCATCTATGTACTTATTTTCAGTGAAACGCAGCTATTTTGGGTCGTGAGTTTGTCACTTTTGGCGGTTGTGCTTTTGGCTTCCTTTATGGGAACTATTACGCCTCTGATTCTCAACCGCTTCGGTATCAATCCAGCCGTAGCCTCAGGACCGTTTATCACTACTGCCAACGACTTAGTGGGCATCGGCACCTACTTTCTGATCGCGCATTTTTTGTTGAAGATTTGAAGGCAAGCGATTGAGGCGGCTTATTTTATAAACAGTTCAAAAAGGTGATATAACCTCGGCATTTGCCTTTATACAAGCCAATTGAAACAAAAGAAACTTGTAACTTTACCACATGAGCCTCTGAGTCGTCATTACGCTCCCCAATTAACCACCCATGAATATTCAGACACACACCGTCAATAAAGCACAAATCGCCGAAGTCGTTTCAAAAGCCATCGTTATTGCCAAAGCAGAAGACGGGTTAGACTTATTAGGCAATCTATACTATCAGGGGTTTGATAACATTATAATTCATCAACATAATATCACCCCAGCTTTCTTCGACTTAAAAACAGGCTTAGCGGGCGAGATTCTCCAAAAATTCTCTAATTATCGAGTTCGTTTAGCTATCATCGGCGATTTCAGCGCTTATCAAAGCAAAAGCATTCGCGATTTTATACGAGAAAGCAACAAAACAGGACACATCTATTTTGTAACTTCGACCTCAGAAGCGATTGAGCGACTTTTACAATAGAACTGACTCTCAAAATGACCGTTCTTCCCTACTCCAAACATTCATGAAAGCAGCCCTATCCCTTCTTGTTTTGATTTTCTCAACCGCTTTGTCTTTTGCTCAATCAAGTGCGACCAAGCCCTTTGTCCTTGGAACGATTGACGAAATCCAATCGGAACAATTAGCTGAAAAACGAATACTGAATATTTATCTCCCCGAGGGTTATTCCAAAGATGATACCTTGAGCTATCCCGTAATCTATCTGTTGGACGGCTCTGAAGACGAGGACTTTATCCATGTAGTGGGCTTGGTTCAGTTCAATACGTTTCCGTGGATTAATCGCATTCCAAAATCCATCGTGGTCGGTATTGCCAATGTGGACCGAAGGCGGGACTTTACCTATCCAACCACGTTGGAAGAAGACAAAAAGCGGTATAAAACAGCTGGAAAATCGGAGAA
>JBDHXS010000246.1:0-9152 GCA_039810845.1 Runella sp.
AGCCCCCCCACTATTACCCGAACCCGAGATATCACCCGAATAAAACACTTTGATCTGATCTGCCGTGATTTTCATATCACCTTGAATGGCTTCGACTTTGCCTGAAAAAACAGCTGTATTCTGCTTTTGTAGGACTTCAAGCCTGTCCGCAGTAATATCGATGGGTTGTTCAGTATCGTGTCCCTTCAAATCAGAAACAGCGGCGGCCTGACACACAAATGTCAGATACCCAAACGCAACAACCCCTGTGCACCAATGGCAGTCGCAGAACTATCGACAGGTTCGTGGTCGTTGATAGGTTCAGCGGGGCGGTCGAGGTAGTTGCCTAATTTGTGTAAATTTGGAGCGCCCGTATCCCAATAAGGCACGCCGTCGGTAGGTGTATGCGCAATAAAAAAGTCGCAAGTAGCGCGGGCGGCTTTGAGCATCATGGCTTCGATAGACGCGCGTCCTCCGAGCGGTTCTAACGCCTCGTCCGAAGTATGACTGAGGGCTTCCAACTGCTCAGGGAAACCACACATTGCCCAAGCCAAGCCACGCGTCCACGTACTGAATCCTGTATAACCTTGTTGAGAATTTGGGCAACGATAGTTTCCATCTTTCGTATTAAAAACGCTCTCGTGGGCGGTACGTCCCCAAATATCGTACGAATCGCGCCCTTCTCCGTAATAGACAGCATAATCGGCCGTGGCTTTGATGTGTTGAAGTGCGCGTTCGAGTAGGTTGATTTTAACATCATTTTCTCCCTGAAAAACGTGCCCCAACTGATGACTCACGACCAAAGCACGACAAGAGCGTATGGTATCGACAAACAACGAATGAGGCCCATTAAAAGAATGAATAAAGCCCCCGCTCACTTCACCGTCGCGGCCTTTGATGGTCGTCCAGCGGCTTGCTTGCACCGCACCCGAAATTTTCAGGGCCAATTCGTAGAAATTTTTCTCCCATTCATTAAAAGGAATTTTTCCTTCGTGCATCAATCGCAGCAAATTGCCATAGGTACTTACGTTGTTGAATCCGTGGTCGTGCACGCCAATATGGCTTACGTGAGGAGCCATGACCGAAAGCGTATTTTTGCGACCGTAGTCCAAAAATTCTTCGTCGCCCGTGGCGTCAAATTGTAAAATAGCCGCGCCAAACTGGAAGCCTTGCGTCCATTCGGTCCAGCCGCGCGTGGTGTATTGGCCTTGTACGGTGAACACAGGTGAGCCTTTCGCGACGTCATAGTGGTCGGCAATAGCGCGGATTTTTTGCGCCGAAAGCGCCCAGAAATCGTGTAGCTTGGCTGATAAATCAGAAGGTGTAAGGGTGGAGTTAATCTGAATCATTCGGTATAGTCAACGGTTAGTAGTCGAGGAAAACGTTCCGCTTTCCAAGCAGAAAGGTTTCTTTTTGGTCAGTACTATAAACCGTTTTTTGACTAAAATCTACTTGAGTTCTTCCGCAAAGTTCGCGCTAGCTGACGTTTACATTCTTCCATTGATATTGAAAAACAACTGTTTACAAACTTGAACCAACTTGCCCCAATTTGAACAACGTTTGAACGGGCTGTTTTTGAAGGACTTACCAACTTTGCCCTAATCATTTTTATTAACCACTCAAATTACTGTAAGCTATGCAATCGTACCTAAAAAACAGCCTGACATTCTTTGCTTTTACGTTGGTTTATTTTCTTGGTTTCAACACCATTGCCCAAGACAAAAGCACACGCCCTAGCCCGCCCGCTCAAGTATCTCGGGAAGTAGGTGGCATTACGATTAGTCTCAGCTACGGTCAGCCTTCGGTCAAGAGCCGCAAAGTGTGGGGGGAATTGGTGCCTTACGGACAAGTGTGGCGGGCAGGCGCCAACGAGGCTACTACTTTTGAAATCGACAAAGATGCGACCATTGAAGGAGCTACCTTACCTGCGGGCAAATATGGTTTCTTTGCCATTCCTAGCGAGGGGAAATGGACGCTTATTTTCAACAAAGTAGCCGTGCAGTGGGGAGCCTTCAAGTACGACGAAAAACAGGATGCCTTACGCGTCAATGTACAGCCTAAAAAATCGTCGCAATTCAACGAAAAACTGCTCTACACCATTTCTCCCAAAGGCAAGGTTTCGCTATTGTGGGAAAATGTAGAAGTAGCTTTTAGTGTAAATCAGTAACCTGTTGTACAAACCTTAGCAGATAACCACATAGCTCACAATAACTGTGGGCTATGTGGTTTATTTTGTGTAAGCCTTGGTCTTATTTCCCTTGGCTTGTTTCCCAATCTAAACGCTGGTTCTCCTTCTCAAGTACCTGACGAAGCTTCTCGTACGGCAATTTTTGAGGTGACATGTTGTTTTCAATGGACAACACCGCCGCCGCTGCCGCCGACTGTCCCAGTATCATAAACACAGGCTCCATGCGAATAGAACCGTAAGCAATGTGCGAACTTGATACACAGACGGGCACAAGCAAGTTACCACATTCCGTTTCTTTGGGTAAAATTGCCCCGTAAGCAATCGAATAAGGCTTATCGGGATGAACGCCGATATCGCCTTCGTTTTGAACGTAGGCTTCGGGGCGGCCTTCCGCTTTAGTCACAAAACGCTGGGCATTGTGTGAATCGAGCGAGTATGAGCCCATTCCCACGGGCTGGGGAACGTTGGTTTTGCCCAAAGCATCGGCTTCGGTCATTACAAAAACGCCTTTCATTCGTCGTGCTTCGCGGATGTATAGCTGGTGTGGCCAGCCGCCGTTGTCCTTAAATTCATCTTTGGGCAAGCCCCACTGTTTCATTTTGTCTTGCACGTCGGCAGGAACGCGAGGGTCGTTTTGCAAGAAATACATCAAGCCTTTTTGGTACAATTCGTGGTCTTTGATGATGGCCTTGCGGCGTTCGTAGCTTGCTTCGGGATAATCGTAGTTTTTGCCAATGTAGTCGGTACTAAAAGGCCCGTGGTTATTGGTATCCGTTTTACGGTTCGGGATGGGGTCGTACTTATCGAACGTCTCGCGCCAACCCGTCGCAAATACCCGCGCTACCAACTCGTATCGATCGGGGTTATACCCTTCTGGTTTGGTAAAAAACACGCGGTTGTCGGGGTGGTTACTCAAACACATTCGGAAGCAGTAGGCTTGGAGTTTGTTATCCCCCGACCCATTTTCACCTGGTGTTTCGGACGAAATTTCTGGCAACAGTCCGCTTTTAGGGTCGTTCGCAATTTTATACGGACTCACTGGTTTTTTGAAATAATGCCCGTGCTGAAACACCCCTACTTGTACGCCGTTCCACTTTTCGCCATAGACGCTGTTGGCTTCGCGCCCCACGTGGTAACTCACGCCTGCGGCGGCCATCAAATCACCCTCGTAAGTAGCGTCAATAAACATTTTCCCTTCATAAACATTGCCACTTAGGGTACGGAATGAGGTAATTTTCCCCGATTTTTTAACAACACCTTTGGCCGAACGGTCGAGCCATTCGTTGCGATACACAACCAGTTTATTTTCTTTGACAAAATCTTCAAAAACCTGTTCTGCCGCGTGAGGTTCAAAAATCCACATCGTACGGTTAGCACCGTCGAGGGCGGGCGTTCCTTGGCCTTTGTTGCCATATTCCTCCTTTTTTTGCCATTGCCACGACTCGTTTTTTTGGTAATGCTGGTACAGGCGGTGATAAAACTCCCGCGAAAGCCCGCCAATGACTTGTTTGTTGCCCGTATCGGTAAACCCAAGCCCCCCCGACGACAGCCCGCCGAGGTGTTTGTCAGGCGAAACGATAATGGCGGTTTTACCCATCTTTACCACCTGCACCGCCGCCGTCACCGCCGATGACGTACCACCGTAGATAATCACGTCGGCTTTGTAAGTTTTGTTGGGGCGAAAAGAGTACTGGGGTAAACTACCCGTCAATACGAGTAAATAGGCTAATGAAAGTAATTTTTTCATGCTAAAAAAAGGTATCAAGGATAACGTACATAAAAGACTTTGAAGACCGCAATTTAACCTCCTTTCAAGGAGACAAATCAGTATAATTGGCTTAGCCGTTTGCTTTTACGCAAATGTGGCACGGGCATCTTGCCCGTAAAAGCATGGCTAATAATCAATCAAAAATGAATATTAAATTGAATTACGGATAAGATGCCCGTAAAAGCGTAAATACTAATCAATCAAAATTGAATTACGGGCAGGATGCCCGTGCCACAAATAATGAAACTTCCTTTTTTAACCCTTTGGATTTGCCTTCTTACGTTTTGGGCAAAAGCTCAAAAAGATACGCTTGTTGTCAAAAACATTGTGTATGCCGAAGCCGAGGGCAAAAAACTTCGATTAGATATTTATAAGCTCAAAACGCAAACAGCCCCTTACTTGATTGTTTGGATTCACGGCGGGGCGTGGCATTCGGGAAGTAAAGAAAAACCGCCCTTGGGGATGTTGGAACACGGCTACGCCTTGGCAAGTGTTGATTTTCGGGCAAGTACCGAAAAGGCTTTCCCTGCGCCTGTGCATGACATCAAAGCCGCTATTCGTTTTTTGAGGGCCAACGCCGCTACCTACGGCTACCGAGCCGATAAAATCATCATTTGGGGAGCTTCTTCGGGCGGACATTTGGCGACCTTGGTGGCTACTACCAACAACCATCCCGCCTTGGAAGGTACACTTGGCAATTACCCCAACACCTCCTCTTCGGTACAAGCGTGCATTGATTTTTTTGGCCCAACCAATTTTTTGACCATTCTCAACCAATCCACTCCCCACGGACTGAACGTGCGTTTGCCTGCCTTGGCCATTTTATTGGGTAAGCCCGTTGAGCAAGTGCCTGACTTGGCCAAGCTTGCCAGCCCTGTTTATCAGGTAACCGCCAATTCGCCTCCCCTTTTTATTGTGCACGGCGAGCAAGATATTCAAGTGCCTATCAACCAATCCATCGAATTGATGAGTGTTTATAAGAGCAAGAATCTGCCCGTTCAGATTGAATTTATTCCCAACGCAGGTCATTCCAGCCCTGAGTACGCCAAGAAGGAATTGATGAATAAAATGGCGGGGTTTTTGAAAGGAGTGTTATAGTGGGTTATATTATAGTCAGACCGAGACAAACCATCGAAAAAGCACGGGCTAACGCCTCCAAATAAAAAAGCAGAGGTACAACAATGCACCTCTGCTTCATCGAACTTCAACGCTGTCAGGGTTTGTTATCGTAGTTGACGAACCCTGACAGCGTTTTTATTACTTCTCCAACGGATGCTCGCTCAGGAGCTTTGTTGAAGTATAAATATCACTTTTGCCCGCGGTGGCTGCCCGTACTTCTTTTACTTTTTCGGGCGTAATGGCCGAGGCTTTGTTCCCAAACGAATTGCGCACGTAGGTAAGCACCGCCGCCACTTCTTTGTCGTTGAGCAAACCTGCAAACGGCGTCATTGGTACTTGTCCTGCGTATTGTTTTCCGTTTACTTCTATGGGGCCCATCAATCCTTTCAGGGCGATTTTGATTAGGCGTTCTTCGTTGCCCTGTACCCACTTGGTACCCGCAAGCGGCGGAAAGCCCGAGGCCGAAAGCCCGTTGCCGTCGGATTGGTGGCAGGTAATGCAGTAGCCCTCTTTGCTGTAAATGGTTTTGCCCAACTTAAACAAATCAAGCTCGGCACCTTTGAGCGTAGAAGTTACCTCGGCTTCTTTTTTCTTCTGTACGTTTTCGCCTTTGAGGTGCGCTACGGCGGTTTCGTGGGCATAAATCATCCACTCGTCCAAGGGTTTCTTTTTGGCCTCGGCTAAGATGGGCAACCCTTTTTCTTTGCCAATCCAAGACACCGCCACAATCGCCACCAACCGCACCCGTGGGTTGTCGTCGCGCACGGCTTGCATCAACAAGGCCGCTTGGTCGGGTACTTGGTGACCCGTGTAGCGTAACACTTGTACCGCTGCGGCTCGCACGCGGTAGTCTTTGGCCTTGAGCAACTGACGCAGCAGTTTTTGATCTACTTTGTCGAGTCCCCAACTCACCCACAACGCCTCCAACAAATGATGTTCGTAGCGAGGGTCGGCTTTGTCTAACCCTGCCGTCCACTTCGTGATTTTGGGCAACACTTCGGCGGCGTTTCTTCCGCGCAATTCGCGACGAGTACGGTAGCGGGTGCGGTACTCGGGCAGTTTGAGGTTATCCAAAAGCACTTCCACGCTTGCGCCGTCTATTTTGGCAGGCGTCACCAAAGGCCGCGAAGGATACGTAACCCGATAGACCCGTCCGTGTACGTGGTCGCGCAGGGGGTCGCGGGCGTTGTGCTGCATGTGTCCGATAAGGATATTGTGCCAATCTATGATGTACAACGAGCCATCGGGCGCAATTTCCATGTCAACGGGGCGGAAGTTGCGGTCTTCGCTCACCACCAAATCTTGGCGGTGCTTGGTTTTATAGCCCGTACCGTCGTCCCATACTTGGTGTTGTTTGGTTCCCAAGAAACCAATGGTGTTATTGATAAGCATATCTCCCTGTACTTCTTCGGGGAAATGCCGACTCCACAAAAACTCAAGCCCAGAAGTAGGGCGTACCATGTGGTCTTTTTCAATCAACTGAAACGACTTGTGCGTGGCCTGTCCGTAGCGCGGCAAAACACTGCCCGGAAGCATCCAACGTACATCGGGGCTGGAGGTTTCGGCAAAGAATGGCTGTCCCCAATCGTCAAAGGCAATTCCCCAAGGGTTAGGAATAGCCAATTGAGCCGTACGCTCTAATTTGTGCAACTGAGGCGCGTAACGATAAAAACCTCCGTTGGTGGCCCGTACCGTACCGTAAGAAGTCTCGACGTTGGTATGCAAAAACACACCTTCGCCCGTATAAATGGCTCCCGAGGGGTCGGCACAAAACGCGCTGCTGTTGTGGTGGGTATCGTGGTCGTCAAAACCACTCATCAAAATTTCTACTTTGTCGGCTTTATCGTCGCCGTTGGTGTCGGTATAAAGTTTCAGGTTTGTACCCTGCGACACATAAACGCCTTCGGGCGCAATCTCAAAACCCAACGGCAAGTGCAAGCCATCCGCAAATACGGTCTGCTTATCGGCCTTGCCGTCGTTGTTGGTATCTTCCAAAATCAGGAGTTTATCATTAGGTCTGGCATCGCCCGGTTTATAGTGCGGGTAACTCGGCATGGTGGCCACCCAGAGTCTGCCTTTATTATCAAAAGACATCTGAACGGGGTTAGCTAAGTCGTTAAATTCTTTTTCGGACGCAAAAAGCTCGATTTTGTAGCCCGCAGGCACTTTTAGTTTGTTGAGGGCATCTTGTCCATACAAATAAGTCAGGCTACCGTTTTTGTCGGGGTTGAAGTTGGTCGTAACTGGCGGTAGGGTACGGGTTTTTTTGTCGGCAGCGGCGATGTCCATTTTTTCGCCTTTCGACGCCGCCAACCAAATGGCTTGGTCGCGTATATCGGTCATCTGACGAATTTTTTCAATCTCGGCAGGGTAATTATCGGGTCCAAAAGGATTATAACGACGTCCGTACACATGTACGCCATTGGGGATTTTGTAATCGTTGTGCCACATCCAGTTTTTTTCCATCACTGCCTCATGAACCAGTTTTCGATTGGCTTCGGCTTTAGGGGCTGTTTTTCCAAATAGCTTATCGGCCAGCAAAACGCTTAGTTTTTTATAGCCCTCGTCGTTGAGTTGTGAACCATCAATGGTCAAAGGTTCTTTGGTGTTGGCGTACCATTGCTGCGAAGGCGTAAAAGCATCCACAAACAACACGCTGTTTTGGGCTGCTACTTCACGCATGGCGTTGGTATAGAGCAAAAGATTAGCATTTTCTTTGACGCCGTTGGGCAAATCGTGCAAGGCCGATAGGTCTTCAAAAGCCGTTGGAGAAACGATAGCCAACTGGGGCGCCGTGTTTCCGTTGTATTTTTGGCTCAACGAATACTTGATAAAAGCGTCTAACTCGGCTTTGAAATTGGCCAAGCCTGCTTTTCCCTGAAATGACTCGCTATACCCCAAAAAAGCAACGATGACGTCGGTTTTTAGCCGCGTTAGCCATTGGTCAGGAGTGTCAAAATGGCCTTCGCTGTTTGAATAGTTGGCGTACTCGGTCTGAAACTTTTCTGCACCAGGAAACGCCCAAGGAGAGTTTCGACTGGCGTGAGGGCGGAAACCTGGCGTGTCGCCACCATCACACATATTGCGGATGTACAGCGAGTTGTCGGGGTAGCGAACGTTCATTTCGGTTTCAAAATGACCATAATTCATCATTCGAGAACCCATATTTCCCCCGATTAACGAAATATGCGTTCCTTTTTCAATTTTCAGTGGGGTGGCTAACTCTGGCTGAAAAGCACTGAAGGCAATGAACGCCGCACTGGCAGCGATCAGCAATCCTTGGACGCTTCTTCTCATGGATTTAGGAATTTATGTAACAGGGTTTACTTTTCTATTTTACAATACCACGATAGGGTACCTGAATCGCGATTTTTCCTTTCCATTTTTTAGGAACAGGCTTATCCAATAACCACAAAATGGCATTGACGGTCAGGCGCTGAACACCTTCTTCTTGAAAATCTTCGGGGTGCCCCAATGTTGTAAAAAACACCTTTGCACCTTCCTTATTTTTCCACGTCCACGCTACAGGATTATCAATCGCCGCTTTGTCAGGATTGACTGATTTTCCCAACAAAAGCGAAGCCGAACCTTGTGGCGGATAATCGGGTTTGACACGATACAACCAAGAAGGCACATGAAACGAGGCTGGCACTCCCCTCAAAATAGGATGTTTGACTGCTTCGGGAATGATGGTTACGTCGGTAGTGCTCTTGTGGCCATAGTGCGTGTGTCCCGCTCTTCCCCAACCTGGAGGCGAGCCAAAAGCACGTTCGCCAAAGGCATTCCACACTTCGGAAGGGTCACCTTTGGGGAAATTAAAGGCGTGGGTAGAGGTACGAAACCCCATCACAGGCTTTCCCGACTTTAAGTATTCATCAATAAAAGCCAGTTGGTCGGCGGGAAGTTGCCGCCAGCGCAAAAAGAACACGGCCAGATCAGCTTCGCGGAGCGCTTTTAGCCCTGGAATGTTTTTTTCGGCGTTTTGGTCAGGATAGGACGACAGGATTTTGGTGCGAACACCGTAGTTTTTCTCCAACTCGGCTGCAATCAGTGGCAAAGTTTGTTCGCCGCTGTATTCGTGGTCGCCACAGACAAAAA
>JBDHXS010000247.1:0-9148 GCA_039810845.1 Runella sp.
ATATATTTGGGCGAGCACTGGTTCCCATTGGGATTTGTAACTTTGGTGGTTTGGCGATCTCAAAGTTAACAGTGCTTTCTACTTTTAGCCACTTTTAAGGGGGATTCATGCAACAAAGCCCCAAGAAACTAAGAGTATTTAAATTAATAATCAAGTGAGACTGCTCAACCCAATGAACTCAAAAGTTTTTATTTTTCTAGTATTTTATAACCTAATCACATTCGCCCAAAAAAAGACCAACGATTTTAAGGTTATTGGCTATTACGTCCCCAACATCCCCGCTGAGCAAATCCCCGTGGATGTGTTGACTCATGTCAATTTTTCGTTTGCCATTCCTGCCAAAACGGGCGACTCCCTCGAACCACTCCGAAACCCCGAAGCGCTCCACAGCCTTGTTCGGTACCTACACCAGCACAAAATTCAAGTATTTATTTCAATCGGTGGCTGGGGTATTGGCGACGGTGGCGGCGATGATACCCGCTTTCACAAAATGGCCGAACGCGCCGAAGGTCGTCACACGTTCGTTCAACACGTGATGAAATTTGTTCGTACCTACAAAGTCGATGGCGTAGATTTGGACTGGGAATATCCCGACGAAAACTCCCCTTCGGCCGACCACTACGTAGCGCTTATGAGTGAGCTTGGAGATTCGCTCCACGCCCAAGGCAAAAAACTAACCGCCGCAGTGATTTCGTACGGCAAAAAAGGGTACGGAATGAAGAAAGAAGCCCTCGACAAAATGGATTGGGTCAACGTGATGGCTTACGACGACGACTACGGCCCCAACTATATCCGCGCTCACTCTCCTTATTCTTTAGCAGTAAAAAGTTTAGACTACTGGATGAAAGAACGGGGACTACCTGCCAAAAAAGCCATTTTAGGTCTTCCTTTTTACTCTAAAAAAGGAATGGGAAATTACGGCCCCGATTACAAAGGTTTGCTAAAAGACGGTGCAAGCCCCTACGACGACTATTGGAAAGGTGCTTTTTATAACGGTATCCACACAATTGAGCTTAAAACCAAGCTGGCCAAAGACCGAGGATGCGGTGGCGTCATGATTTGGGAAATTTCATGCGATACCCTCGATGAATTCTCACTACTTCAGGCCATTAAACGAGGTGCTAAATAAAGGTTAAAGTGAGAAAGTGTAATGGTTAAAGTAGAGCATTTCTTCATTGTGAAAGAAGGCTTTACCAAACAAAAGTAGCCACTGTTTTGGCACTTAAGGTAGGTGTAGCTTGTTTGTTTTTATAGCGAATATTGAATTGTACAGACTTGTCACTTTCATTCATTACAATGAGTACAGTTTTCCCTTCGGGGGTTTTAAAAGCAACGTTGGGTAAACTCATAGTACCATTGGAGGTAATACGCACTGAACCTGGACGTACAAACTTGGACGCGTGAGCAATGATGTAATATGCAGGATTTCGGCTTACTGTTTCACCAATCGTCAAGGCTCCCAAACAAGCTGTACAGCCCCCGTCGGTGTAGGGTTTTTGTTGAGGGTCGGCCGCCAAATTCCACTCCAAAACCGTTTTTGACCAATTGCGCGACGCACCAATGATTAGGTTTTTGACGTGCCACATAAAATCCCCGCCAAAATTTGAAGGCGCGCCTATCCATTGTTCCGTAAAATACAGGTTTTTGTCGGGGTGGGCTTCGTGTACATCCCTCAAATTTTCAATATTTCCACCATACAAATGAAATGCTGACCCATCAATGTATTTACGAGCATCAGGGTCGTTTAAGATACTGATGGCGTAGTCGGGGCGGTCGGCATTGTGGTCATAAATCAGGATTTTAGTCGTTAGTTTCTCGGTTTTAAAAGCAGGGCCTAAACTCTTTTTGATGAAAGCAGCTTGTTCATCTTGCAGCATCAATAAGCTGGGGTTATTTTCGGGATTAAGGGGCTCATTTTGTACCGTAATGGCATCAATGCGAATCCCTTCTTTCTGCATTTCCTGAATGTATTTTACCAAATAGCTTGCATACACATCATAAAATTCAGGTTTGAGACTCCCACCTTTAGAAGTTCCGTTGGTTTTCATCCATGCGGGAGGTGTCCAAGGTGAGCCGAGAATCTTTATTTGGGGATTAATCTTTAAAATCTGTTTCAACATAGGAATTAGTTCCTTTTGTTCTTCTGCTAAAGTAAACATTGCCAAATTCGGGTCTGTTTGTCCTGCGGGTAAATCATTATAAGTAAATACGTGGTCACTGAGGTCAGAAGCCCCAACGCTGATGCGTAAGTAACTGACACCAATGTTGTTTTGGTGGGTGGCAAATAACTCTTCTAACAACTTAGCACGGTCGGTAGCAGTCATTTTTGCCAACAATTGTGCGCTTCCTCCCGTGAGGGTATATCCAAAACCGTCCATGGTCTGGAAACGTTTTGTATCATCTACATAAATGCTTGGTAGGATATTGGTCGTGGGGTTAAAAGCTAGTTTATCCGTTTGTTTTTGGAACAAAATGGATTTGTCGGCTTTCGTCAGCCACAGTTCGGCTTGTTGAGCACGGCCTACAAAAACCCATAAAAGCAGTAAAAAACCATTGTATTTCATGTGATTAGTCAAAAATAAAAAGAAGTTCAAAAAAAGTAACCCCGAAAAGGGTTTTTCGGGGTTGATATTATTCACTGATGAGTCAAATGATTTTTTACAGTTTTCTCACCCATATATTACGAAACTGAGTTTTATTGCCATGATCTTGAAGGTGAATGACATCATCGCCATGTGCTTCGGGATAATGATGTAATCCAATATAAAGTGTTAACCCATTGATGGTTGTATTGTTCTGAACCAACACACCATTTAAGAATACCGTAATACGTGCAGGATAATCAATACGGCCATCTGCTTTGAAACGAGGTGCTGTATAAACTACATCATACACATTCCACTCTAAGGGATTACGCATAGGGTTCACCAAAGGTGCATGGTCTTTGTAGATACTTCCTGCTTGTCCATTACGGTAAGTACGGTTTTGGTAAGAATCCAAGATTTGTAATTCATAGCGGTCTTGAAAAAACAAACCACTGTTACCGCGTCCTTGGCTGGCTCCTTCTACCACGTCAGGGGCACTAAATTCGAGGTGAAGTTGACAATCTCCAAATTTCATCTTGGTCTTAATATCACCACTTTTGGGTACTACTTCCATGTGATCTCCGTTTACAATTTTCCACGGAGCAGGCCCGCCATCTTTAGAAGACACCCATTGTGAAAGATCCTTTCCATTGAAAAGAACAATCGCATCCGAAGGAGGGTCTCCTGCATTTTTACCTGGAGTAACTACGGCTACTTCTGGCTCCCAAATTTCGGTCATTTCGGGCTTCATCGGCATGGGAGAAACCGCGGGTGGAGTACCGCCAGGCACTTGGGCAAATCCAATTGTGCCACAAACCGCCAAAGAGAGGGTCAAAAAGGTCTTTTTCATCATTGTTTATAATTAATTAAAAGTTTGGTTACGGAAATTGCCTGATTAATTTATTAAAGAAATCGCAAGATGTTTTTTAACGTAATAAAAATATCAATCGCACACAAATACACTTAAATAATCTGGAGAAGAGGAAGTAATTTGTTTGAGTGATAGAGTTACATCTTGCGGAAGTACTTTACCCAAACGTTTTTGAAGCTGTGTAGCTGCCTCTTTTTCAGTGAGTTCATACCGAATTTGGTTACGCGTTATTTTCAAATCTTTTTTTCGGGAAGCGGTAAGAATCGTGGTTTTGACACTGTAATCTTTGTATGCCTTGAGTTCTTCTTTCAGTTGTTCGGCCAGCGGTTTGGCACTCGCATCATAATATACTTCAATCTCCCAAACTTTACGCGGAGCGACAATCTTGCTCACTAAAGATGCTTTTTTGGGGGAAGGGGTAGGCTTTGTTTTTTCTGGTTTAGCACTATCGGGGTTCATAATGGCAGCAATCCCTGAAACCAGTCCCAATATCAACGTCAAGCCCATAAACATCCGAATCGAACGCAGCATTTCGGGGCGCGGTTTGGGGCGACTGCTTTCACGATTGAGCAAGAAAAAAGACAGAATAAAGGCAATGGCGCTCAGTCCCGAAATACCATATTTTAGAAACTCTGCTAACTCACTTACCTGAAATTGAAGTATAATCATCTGAAAGACATTGGGTTTTATCATGCCGCAAGAGAATACCCTAACCGCAAGACAAATAACGGGCTTTAGTGAGGTTTTACAAAATTGATTTCACAAATGCTACCATCCACTGCGCCATCAAGGTACTATGCAAAGGTTGGGCAAGGCTTTCTAAACCTTTCGCAACTTTCTGCGCACCAATTCGTTCCACCCGCGACCGCATCAGTGCTTCTTCGTAAGGAACTGTAAATTCAGGATGTGCTTGCACTCCGAGCATCCGTTGACCTACTTGAAACATCGCCACTGGACAATCGGCAGCAGTAGCAAGTACCTGCGCGTCGGGAGGCAACGCCTGCACTTGGTCTTGGCACATCATCAATAAATTAACGTTTTGTTGAAAAGGCTGCATCCATTGTGGATAACTTCCCTCCAAAGGTAACCCGTCAACCGTAAACTGTACACCCGAAACCGTAAAACGATGCACGCCCACGCACCAACCCACCGACGATTTTTGCACCTTACCTCCAAGGGCTTCCGCCAAAAGTTGGTGTCCAAAACAAACGCCTACGTAGATTTTTTGGTGCGCGTACAAATCTGCTACAAATGCTTTTAGGGTATGAATCCACGGCTCATCGTCATAAACCGAAAACTTAGACCCTGTGCTCAAGTACGCATCGCACTCATCGACTGATGCTGGAAAATGCCCGTTGGAGACGTCATAAAAAGCGAACTCCCATTCGGGAGCAAGGGGCGAAAACAAAGCAGGAAACATATTTCGATAGTCTCCTGCAATGTGTCGAAATTCATCGCGAACGTGGTCGCACTCTAAAAGACCGATTTTTAGTTTATTTTTCATTTCTCACAGATGTACACAGATTGCATTTCCACAGATAGTACAGATTTTAAAAATTCGCAATTCTTACCAAAGAAATCTTATCCTCAAGTTTAGAAACGTTGAAGTTAATCAGCAGTCCTAACTTTTTACCACTCAATTTTAGATACGTAAGTAATTGCTTAAAATGTACATCAGCCAATGACTCCGTTGATTTAATTTCTATAATCACCTTATTTTCAACTAAAATATCAAGCCGAAACCCAATGTCAAGTTGAATTGTCTCGTATTGCATTGGAATACCCAGCTGTGTTTGCACAAATAAACCTTCTTGTCGTAATTCATAAGACATTGCTTGTTCATATACCGACTCTAAAAGCCCAAGCCCGAGCTTTGAGTGTACTTTAAATGCACATCCCCGTATTTTGTAAGAAATATCATTCTCTGTGAGCATCTGTGAGAAAAATCTGGGTAAATCTGTGAGAAAATTAAAACCCTCCCACGCGCAAATGAAACGACTTTGGTCGTGTAAGCGATTCGTAACCTAAGGCCGACAAAGTACACCCACGTCCCGAATCCTTCACGCCTGTCCACGCCAATTCGGGATCCAAATAATCGCAACGATTCATAAACCACGTACCTGTTTCTATCTGATTTCCAATAAAAAGCGCCGCATCCGCATCTCCCGTCCACACCGACGCCGTAAGTCCGTAATCGCTATCGTTCATCAACGCAATCGCTTCTTCATCGCTGCTTACTTTCATAATTCCGACGGCAGGCCCAAACGTTTCTTCCGTCATAATACGCATAGAGTGGTTGACATTCACCAACAACTGAGGTGCTAAATAAGGAGTCCCTACCTGATTGCTTGGGAACAGTGAAGGATCAATCAGCGCATCGGCCCCTTGGCCTACCGCTTCGCGGATTTGCTCACGCACAAACTCCGCCGCCGACGTACGCACCATCGGCCCAAGGTGTGTACCTGCGTCAAACGGATTACCTAAAATGTATTTGTTGACTAAGTCCACCGCACCGTGTACAAACTCGTCATACACTTTTTCGTGGACGTAAATACGCTCAATTCCGCAGCATGACTGCCCCGAATTGAACAAAGCACCGTCCACAAGATTCTCAACCGCAAACGCTAAGTTAGCATCCGCTCGAACGTAGGCTGGATCTTTCCCGCCAAGCTCTAAGCCTGTTGCAATAAAACGCTCCGCCGCTGCTCGCTGCACAGCGTGCCCACCCGATACCGAACCAGTAAATGCGACAAAATCAACGCGAGAATCGGCGATGATTCGTGCTACGTAGTCATGGGTTGTATGAATATATTGGAACACGCCTTCTGGCAAACCCGCCGCTTTGAACGCTTCGGCGTAGCGCTCGGCGCAAAGAGGTGTTTGCTGAGCATGTTTTAGGATGACGGTATTTCCAGACAACAAAGCAGGAATAACCACATTGACCGAAGTCAAATAGGGGTAGTTCCAAGGAGCCACGACAAAGACTGTCCCCAGAGCTTCGCGGCGGATAAAACGCTGAAAACCTTCTTTTTCGGACACTGGAACATCAGACAAGGCTCCGATAGCGGATTGCATCATATATCGCGCACGCTCCTGAAAACCTCGACGGATTTCGTTGGGCGTATAAGCAATAGGACGCCCCATCTGCCACGTTAGCTCAGTACCGATGGCGTCGGCGTGTTCGATAAAATAAGCAACTGCTCGTTCACAAATGGCAATACGTTCCGACAGAGGAACGGCTTTCCATGCTTTTTGGGCAGCTTTGGCAGTAGTTAATACTGTTTCGATGTGGGAAGCTGTAACGTACTCGCGTTCTAAATAAACCGAGCCATCGACAGGAGAAATGACTTGAAACGTTTTCATCAGTTTGGTGACATATAAGTCCGAAAAATACGGGTTAATTTTTAAAATACAGCAAAGCCGCTACGCATACTACCTCCCAAAGGGTCGAATTTACCTCCGATGCTACTACTTTATTTTGTACATTTGAAAACATCACAAACCTAATCGTATGAAATTTTTCTACACCCTCTTTATTCACCTCATTTTGGATGGCTGGATGGCCCTTTTTGCCCAACAACTTGACATGGACGCCCTCAAAGCGTATCCATTTCCGAATGAATTAACGGCCTCCGCCACAGGTTCTCGTATTGCTTGGGCTTTTAACGAACAAGGGCAACGCAACATTTACGTCGCCGAAGGACCAACGTTTACCGCTCGTCGCCTCACCAATTATCTACAAGACGATGGGCAAGAACTGAGCAGTGTGGCGATTTCGGCCGACGGAAAATGGGTTATTTATGTTCGCGGGGGCGACCACGGTTCTAACTGGAACGACGACCTCCCCGTCAACCCAAGCTTTAATACCACGCCTACCAAAGTTCAAGTATGGAGTATTCCTTTTTCGGGAGGCGAGTCCAAATCGCTGGGCGAAGGCGAAAACCCCGTCATTTCTCCCAAAAGTGATAAAGTAGCTTACAGTAGAGGGGGGCAAATTTATACCGTACCCATCGACGGTACCGCACCTGCTACGGTTCTTTTTACCGCCCGTGGCACCAATAGTACGCCCATTTGGTCGCCCGACGGTAGCCGCATTGCCTTTCAATCCAATCGCACCGACCACCAGTTTATTGGTGTCTATACCGATGCCCAAACGCCTATTAGGTGGATTGACCCACAATTCAAACGTGACCAATCGCCACGCTGGTCGCCCGACGGACAGAAATTGGCCTTTGTTCGCACCAACGGTCTCGGCGGGAAACCAGATTCTATTTTGGCCCGCCGCCCAAATCTGTGGTCGATTCTTACCTTTGATTTTACCACGGGTAAAACCACGCCTATCTGGACATCGCCCAAGCGCCTGAACGGCACCTTCCCTACCACCCACGGCACAACCAATTTACACTGGGCTGCCAACCGAATTGTCTTTTTAGCGTACCACGACGGCTGGCCGCACCTGTACTCGTTGACTGAATCGGGCGGTACACCTCTTTTGCTTACCCCTGGTAATTTTATGTGTGAGCACATTCAACTGAGTTCTGACAAAAAAACGCTGTTATTTTCGGCCAATGCAGGTACTGACCCGCTCGACATCGACCGCCGCCACGTAGTAAAAGTATCCGTTGACCGCGCCGATATGCAAGTCGTTACTCCAGGCACAGGATTGGAATGGTCACCTGTTTTAACTGGCGACGGCACAGCGATAGCATTCATTGGCGCTACTCCACAACGGCCACCTATGCCACACGTGCTTACTCTTACTCCCAATTCCACTCCTCAGCTCATAGCCACCGATAAGCTTCCAACTCAATATCCCGCTTCTGCATTAGTTACGCCCAAACAAGTTACGTACAAAACCCCCGATGGCTTTACTGTTCATGCACAACTTTTTGAAAAAGCAGGAGGTCCTTCCAAAAAACCAGCGATTGTTTATATCCACGGCGGGCCGCCTCGCCAAATGCTCCTTGGCTGGCATTATTCTGACTACTATGCCAACGCCTACGCCATGAATCAGTACTTGGTGAGTTTGGGATTTGTGGTTCTTTCGGTCAATTATCGTTTGGGAATTGGGTACGGATTTGAGTTTCATAACCCAAAAAATGGAGGCAGTTATGGTGCTTCGGAATACACCGACATCAAGGCCGCAGGCGAATGGCTCGCCAAACAAAATCAAGTCGATTCTAAGCGAATTGGGGTGTATGGTGGCTCGTATGGTGGATTTCTGACCGCGATGGCTCTTGGCAAAGATTCGCAGCTTTTTGCCGTAGGAGTTGACATTCATGGGGTACACGACCGCACCATCGAGCGAACGCGTAACATAGTGCTTCCCGACCAATACGACCGCGCGCCCGATGCCCAATATGCCCTCGAAGTAGCTTGGAAATCATCACCCATTGCCTATATGGATACATGGAAATCGCCCGTACTTATCATTCACGGCGACGACGACCGCAATGTACGTTTTAGCCAAAGTACCGACCTCGTTCGCCGATTAGAAGACAAAAACATTTACCACGAAACCCTTGTTATTGTGGACGACACCCACCATTTTATGAAACACCAAAATCAGGTCAACGTCAACAAAGCCATTGCGGCGTTTTTTGAGAAAAAATTGTAGGAAGTGTATTTTACCTCAATTTATCTCTTTTTGTTTCAGCAAACTGTCTAACGCCCAACGATAAATCGGAGAGTG
>JBDHXS010000248.1:0-9101 GCA_039810845.1 Runella sp.
AAAAGTTTCGGTTGGTGGTTTTAGATTCTCATGGTTTTGCAGGAATCAAGGAGTTTCAACTATTTTGAAAAGCATATTTTAGAGAACTATGTTTTCCCCGCAGACTTGCGCAGATTTTAAAACCGCAGATTTCGCAGAACTACTATCAGCGTCAATCTGCGGGGGAAAAAACTCAACAATTCACAGAAGACCCGCGCACGACCAACTTCGTAGGCAACTGGTAGGTTTCGATGCGAGGGTTTTCCATTTGTTCCAACAAAATCCGCGCGGCTTGTCGTCCCATTTCCCAAACGGGCTGTTCGACGGTCGTAAGAGGTGGCTCAATGATGGCCGAAATGGGATCATTGCTAAAACCGACAATGCCTAGTTCCTGCGGAATTTTAACGCCTCGACTTTTGGCCACCAACATAATTTCGATGGCTGTGGGGTCATTGATGGCAAAAATCGCATCGGGGGGCTGCGGAAGGCTAAGTAGGTAATTGGCATAAATCCGCGCTTTTTCTTCAGTCAAATCGTAGTGAATAATCAACTCATTGTCCACGGGCAGACCGTGTTTTTGCAAGGCATCCAAATAGCCCTTCATCCGTAACCGACTCACCAACAACGACACAGGCCCCGCTAAATGCGCAATGCGTCGGTAGCCTTGTTGTACCAAATGCTCCACCGCCTGAAACGCCCCCGCATAATCATCCACAATGACTTGGGGCGTGTCTAGTTCGGGACACACCCGATTAAAAAACACCAAAGGCACTTCTTTTCGCAGCACCGCCCGAAAATGGTCCACGTTGTTGGTTTGGGTAGTGACCGACACCAGCAAACCGTCCACGCGGCTGTTCATCAGGGCTTTGACATTGGCCACCTCGGTGTCGTAGGATTCATCCGAATGGCAAATCATCACGTTATACCCTGCTTTGGACAAAATTTCCTGCGCCCCCATGATGACGGTGGGAAAGAAGTAATGCCGAAATTCGGGTACTAAAATCCCTACGATGTTTGTTCGACTTTTTAGAAGTGCATTGGCCAAAGGATTAGGCTGATACTCCAATTGTTGGGCCAAATCCAAAATCATTTTGCGCGTTCCCTCGTGTATGTCCGTATGCCCCCGAAGCGCCCGCGACACCGTCGATTTTGAAATTCCTAACTCATTGGCAATATCGACAATCGTGACTTGGTGCCGAGGTTTATTTTTGCGATTTTCAACAGCTTCGGGAAGTGTAAAATGATAATCGCATGACTTACAAAAATAGCGTTGCTTTCCCCGCACAATCCCCGATTTTTGAACAAAATCTATTTGTCGGCATTTCGCGCATTTAATCATAACTTCTTGTACTTTTTCAATTTTGCATCCCTCTCTCCCAAATCTATATCTGTATCAAGGTACTCCCCAACAAAGGCGTATAGGGAATACAAATACTACTATCGCTACCAGTTTCGGGAAAGTTCCCGATAGTTTTTGTGGTTAAAATTCAATTTTTTCTGTTGATTATTTAAAATCACCCCCTAATTTCCCTCAAAATCGTCATTTCAACCGCCCATAAGGCATTTTGATAACCGATGATTCAAACCCTTAAAAATTGTATATTTTCAATTTATTTAAACATTCAAATCCTATGCTGGGAAAATTACGAATATGGTTGCTTGTCGTAGGTCTTGTGACCCAAGCTTATGCCCAAGACCTGACCATCAAAGGGAAAATCACCGACAATTCGGGAGATGGACTTCCTGGAGTAAACGTAACGGTAAAAGGTACGCAGAAAGGAGTGGTCTCCGATGCTGAAGGCAAGTATCAACTCAATGGCGTTCCTGCCAAAGCGACGTTGGTGTTTTCGTTTATTGGCTACCTCAAACAAGAAATCGAGGTCAATAATCGAACCGTGATAGACGTGGTACTCGAAGCCGACGTTAAGTCCATCAACGAAGTGGTGGTGGTAGGATACGGAACACAGCGAAAAATCGAAACCACGGGATCGATTGCCTCCGTTAAATCGTCAGATTTGGTACAAACGCCCGTCGCTAACGTAGCACAAGGACTCCAAGCGCGCGTATCGGGGATTCAGATTAACCAAAATTCAGGCTCTCCTGGGGGAAACGTTAGCGTCCGAATTCGCGGTACGAACTCCATCAATGGCACTTCTGAACCGCTTTATGTGGTGGACGGTATCCAGATTTCTAACGGAGGAGGCATCAACGATGTGAGTCCACTTTCGACCATTAACCCCAACGATATTGAGAGCGTAGAAGTATTGAAAGACGCCTCAGCGTCGGCCATTTACGGAGCACGTGCGGCCAACGGTGTGGTGCTTATCACGACCAAACGCGGTAAAAGTGGCGGAACGCGCGTAACACTCGATAGCTATTTTGGGGTTCAAAAAGTAACCAAAACGCTGCCCGTACTCAATGCCGCTGAATTTGCCCAACTCGAAAATGAAGTATTCAAAAATAGCTATTACAAAGACCCTGCCTCGCTAGGCGAAGGTGTCAATTGGCAAAACCTTATTTTCCGCGAAGCCCCTATTCAAAACCACCAATTATCTATCAATGGCGGCAACGATAAAACCCAAGTAGCGCTTTCGGCCAATTACTTTGACCAAGACGGAATTATCATCAATTCCAATTTCAAACGTTACTCGTATCGCCTCAACCTCGACCATAAAATCAGCAACCGCGTCAAAATCGGAACCAGTATTTTGGGAAGTTATTCGGTCAACTCGGGCATTCAGACGGGTTCGACCAGTCAAGGTGATGCCGACGTCGTGACGGGTACTATCTTGGGCGCGGCCATCGGCGCACCACCGACCTTGAAGCCTTACCGCTCCGACGGTAGCATTTTCCCTTTTGGCGAGCAAGAAGACGGACGTTATCGTGAGGTGACGAATCCGCTTGGGCTTGCGGCGGTGTTGAACAAAACCACCCTCAAACGGACATTGGTGAATCTCTACGGTGAAGCTACTATTTTGAAAGGATTGACGTATCGGGCGTCTTTTAACGTGGATTTACAGAACAATATCAATGACCGCTATTCGCCGCGTGCCATCGTTAGTTTGAGAGATTTAAACGACAATTCAGGTTCGGGCTTAAAATCCAATAGCAATTTCTTGGGACTATTGCACGAAAGCATTTTGACCTATTCACAAACCATTGCCGAAAACCACAGCTTAAAATTTACGGGGGTGTTTGCCTCGCAAGCTGAGTTTTCTAATGCCAATTCTATCAGCGCTTCGGGTTTTCCCAACGACGCTACCCAAAACGAAGCGTTGCAGTTGGCCCTCAACCGCACCGTCAGCAGTAGCCGTAGCAAGCAACGTTTGGACTCGTACATGGGTCGGGTAAATTATGGCTACAAAGACAAGTATTTCTTGGATTTGACCGCCCGCGTGGATGGGTCAAGCCGTTTTGGAGCCAACAATAAATACGGATTTTTTCCTGCAGTATCGGCCGCTTGGCGCTTGATTGAAGAGCCATTTTTGAAAAGCGCAACTTGGCTTTCTGACCTCAAACTACGGGCAAGCTACGGTATCACGGGGAATGCAGGCGGTATTTCGCCGTATCAGTCGCTAAGTACGGTAGCCGCCACGGGAAGCGATTACGTCTTTAACAATGCTTACGTGACGGGCATCAACCCAACGGGTATTGCTAACCCTGATTTGCGTTGGGAAAAATCAACCCAAACCAACGTCGGATTGGATGTAAGTATCCTCAACAATCGCTTTAGCTTGATTGTGGATGTATATGATAAAATTACCCGTGACTTGTTGTATATCAAAACGTTACCGCTTTCATCGGGCTACGCTAGCATTACAGGAAACTATGCTTCGTTGGAAAACAAAGGGGTTGAATTTGCGGCCAATGCGCGCATTTTAGATGGGCCACTCAAATGGAATGTATCAGCCAATTTGACCCGCAACCGCAACAAAGTACTCGACCTCGACGGAGGCACCACCACGGAGCGTTTTATCACGAGCTACACTATTTTGAAAGTTGGGGAACCGTTGGGATTAATCAAATCGTATATTTTCGACGGTATCAACCAAACGGGCGAAACCATCTTGCCAGGCTACGATGGCCGTTTGGGGGGGCATAAAGTCAAAGACCTCAACGGAGACGGCACCATTACTTCTGCCGACCAAACCATTACGGGAAATCCTAACCCCAACTTTATCTTTGGTTTCTCAACCAACCTGTCATTCAAAGGCTTTGATTTGAGCGCTTTC
Source organism: Runella sp. (assembly GCA_039810845.1). Classification (GTDB taxonomy): domain Bacteria; phylum Bacteroidota; class Bacteroidia; order Cytophagales; family Spirosomataceae; genus Runella. The sequence goes on from JBDHXS010000248.1 coordinate 4,212, forward strand.
TTGTCAGGTTCGCAAGGCAATGACATTTATAACTTGAGCCGTTTGTCGTTTGAAAACCCGCTTGGGCAACGCAACTTGCTAAAAGGCGTTGTCAATCGCTGGTCACCTACCAACCCAAGCAATCAGTACGTCAGTGCCGCCCAAGGAGGACGTTTGCCAGTAAGTAGCTATTACGTGGAAGACGGCTCGTACATCCGTTGTAAAAACCTTACCCTTGGCTACACGCTTCCTGCCATCAAAGGCGTACAAAATATTCGGGTGTATGTATCTGGCAACAACTTGTTTACCCTTACCAACTACAGTGGGTTTGATCCTGAAGTAAACACGTTTGCGGGTTCTAATACCGTCATTGGTATCGACAACTTTGTGTATCCACAAGCGCGCTCGTTCTTGGGTGGTATTCAGGTAACATTTTAAGCTTCAATCTTTCAAAAAGCATTCACCATGAAAAAATACAATAGACTCATCGGCTTATGTACTGCCCTTTTGGTGCTCAATACAAGCTGTAATCTAGAAGAAACCATTTACTCCTCCATTTATACCGAGGCTTTTTATAAAACGGCCGCTGACGCCGAAAAAGGGCTTGTGGCCGTCTATGACCCTTTGGGGGACATGGGCGTTGGGCCTGCGCTCACCATTGTGTCCGATTTTAGCGCCGACCAGTCGTATCCACGCGCAGTAGTAGGTCGCAATACCTTGACGCTTTTTGCCTATGACGCCAACTACACTACCCAACGCACGGCTGGGCGAACCAACGAATCGCCGCAGCAAATTTGGGCCTCGTGTTACGATGGCATCGAAAAAGCCAACTGGATTATTGAAAAAGTGCCCGCAGCGGTCATGGACGAAACCCGCAAAAAACAAATCATCGGAGAAGCCTATTTTATGCGGGCGTTTTACCACTGGAATTTGGCCAAAAACTTTGGAGACGTTCCTGTCAAAACAAAACCAAGTACATCCGAAGCAACTATTCCCAAAAGCCCCAAAGCCGATGTATATAAGCAGATTTACAGCGACTTAGACCAAGCCCTCGCCGCAGGACTGCTCTCGTATCCCGCTGTGGAAAAAGGTCGTCCTTCAAAGGAAGTTGTCAACGCCCTGTATACCAAAGCGGCGCTGTACAACGAAGATTGGCAAAAAGCGATGCAAAAAGCACAAGAAGTCATCAGTTCGGGCAAATACTCGCTCATGCCCGATGTACGCGACGTCTATCGCTACGACAAAGAAGACGCTGCGCGGGTTGAAAACATGTGGGCGTTTGAGGTAGCGCCCATTTCACCTGGACGCGTCCATCAGTTGACGGGTCTTTGTGGCCCTCCAGGCAATGCAGGTGCAGATTACGCTCGCACGTCGTTTGGGTCGATGTTTGCGTATCAGTCATTCTTTGATTCGTTTGACCCTGCCGATAAGCGTCGCCAATTGCTAGACACAACGTACTTGGATAGAAGCGGAAAAACCGTGCCTCAACGCAGCATTACGCCGATTACTACCCAAGGAGTTTTGATTAAAAAATACCAAGACCCGAACACTATCGTCGGACAAATTCCCAACATTCCGATTTTGCGCCTGCCTGATATGTACTTGATTGCCGCCGAAGCCGAAGCCCGTTTGAACGGAGCTACTGCTACTGCGTATGGATTTGTGAATGTCATTAGAAAACGCGCAGGTTTGCCCGATTTGAAAGCAGGACTGAGTAAAGATGCGTTCATTGATGCCGTGTTGCAAGAGCGTTCGTGGGAGTTTTTTGCCGAAGGCGACCGCTGGTACGACCTGACTCGTACTGATAAGTTTATGAGCGTCATTCCAAAAGCCGTCAACAACGTGTATCCTACGCGTACGCCAACGGCCAAAAACAAGTATTTCCCAATTCCATTAGACGAGATAAATGCCAATCCTAAGTTGGAACAAAACCCCGCTTGGAAGTAGTAAGTAACGAAGCAATTGAAAAAGGGACGTATGGAGTTATGAATCCGCGTCCATCTGCGGGTAAAATTTAAAGCAACATTGAAAATGAAAAAGAAGTGTATCCTGTGTTTGTTGTACTTCATTGGCTGGTTGCTTTTGAGCTGCCCTCAGGCATTTGCCCAGATTTTGGTCAACCAAGCGGGGTACAATCGCGGCGAAGCGAAGCGTTTTGTGTGCTTAGGAGCCAAAGATGGGGCGAAGTTTAAAATCATGAATACCACTTCTGGCCGCGTCGAATTTCAAGGCGAAATTGTCAACCAAGAAGGCTGGTTTACTTCTTTCAACCCCGTCTCCAAGGACGAATTTCGGGTCGAAATCGAAGGCTATAATGCCTCCGTTCCTTTTTGGATTACCGACCACCTCATTGAGAAATTGTCGTCAAAATTAGGCTACGAGTTTTTTATTGATGTACGCGGTTCTGAAGATCCTATCAACGCCAATTTGCCCAAAGTATATGGCGGAGGCCCCTCGCGGGATGGCGGTGCGTATGGCTTAGAAACCATTTTTGAGTGCCTCCAATACGCCTCCAATCCGTCGTTGTACGACCGTTGGAAAACCGAATTTGGGGACAAAAACACGCCCGATTTGATTGACTTGATATTGTGGCACGCGGAGTTTGCCTACGCCCACGTGGCGTACCAAGGCCCCGTGGGTAGTCGTCACGGCTCGCTCGGCTACGAAGGACAGCCGCGCATGAATTACGATTATTGGAATCTGCTCGACCAACTTTCGGTCGTTTGTGCTGCTTACCATGATTTTCTAAAACCCTATTTGCCCCGCGAAAAATACCTCAAATACCGCCAAGTCTGCCATGAAAAATGGACGCAGTACGACCGCCACAAAGTAGTTCGCTACTGGACGTACAGCAACAAATGGGTGGACGCGGGTTTTCAGGAATTCAACGAAATGGGCAATGCCTACGGGCAGTCGGTGTTTAGCAATTTGTTTATGTATTTGTGCGAAAAAAACGAACCCGATGGCAAGCCGCAACAGTACCTCGCGTGGGCGCAGGAAAGTGCCAAAGACATCATCCAACACTGGGATTTCAACAACCCGCGCCACATGTGGTGGATTCGGAACGCCGAGCATATCACGCCGCAAGCGTTGGCTTATTTTTTACTGATTGCTCCCGAGCACGCCCCCCAAGGCACGAAGGAAAAATTGCAGGCTTGGGCTGTACACATGCACCAAAAAACCAATAATTTTTGGAAATACCGCGTTCACAGCGAAACCGAATGGGCGCACCCCAAAACCAAAGAATTGGGCGGTGCTCCTGCCTTAGGCGGGTCGATGTTTGCCGTGGCGCATTTGCTCAACGACCGCCGTTTGCGCGACATCGGGTGGGCACAAGTCGATTTTGTATTTGGGGTAAATCCCGTAGGGGCGCATTTGAGCAATAAAAGTCCTGAACGACTAGCTATCAATGGGTATTGGGAAGGTGTCGAGAAAGGTTGGCCGTCGGCCCATCCCAATGGCTACGGAATGCTGGGCAAAGTGCGCGGCACGCTTGATGGCTCACCGCTCGACAAAGATTTTCAAAAGTCTGCCAGTACTACTCCCACAAACAACGACCCCAAAGACTTGATTGGCAAAGATGCTTATGCCACCGAAGGCTGGTGTGTTTCGAACCGTGGTTGGCAGGCGACGCTCACTTTTTCGACCCTGGGTAGTCACCGAGTGACCCTTTTGGACGCTTCTGAAAAAGAAATCAAGCAAACCAAGGCGGGACAAACGGTCATTATCGAGCTAAAAGCCGCTTTGAACATGGACTGGAACAAGGTCGAGAAAGGGCTTGTCACGTTGAAAATCAACGGCAAAAAAAGCGACACATTAGAGGTAACCGAAACGGGCGAAAACACGGGTATTTTTAGAGCCACTTATAAAATCCCAGCTAATTGTCGTTCGCTGGAAGTTGCTTACGGGACATTGGGCTTTGCTCAAAAGGTAGCGTTATTAATCAAATGAATTAAACAAAGTTGAGTGACAAAAAATAATACGATGACCAAAACAATACGCACCTTATTGGCCGTGGTTTTCTCAATGATGTATGGGAAAATGTGGGCTCAAAAAGCCTTGGTTTTAGAAAATTCATCGGTAAAAATTCGCTGGGAAAACAGTGCGGCAGGTTGGCAAATCAAAACGCTATCCGTTAAAAAAGGCAGCAAATGGGTATCGCTAAAAAAACCTTCGGGCGAAAGCACGCTACTGTTCTGTTCGGAAAAGCCCAAGTTAGAGTCCGACTCCGTTTTTAAGAGCATTACGGGCAATAAGTTTCCCGAAGATGCCTACCATTACCAAACCAAACAGTGGGCAGAAAGTACCAACCCTGTCTCGCTTAATACGGCAGGAACTGCGGTTTATTTTTACCCTAAAAAAGGAACACAAAACGCGCCAAATCAACTCACTTTTGAACACGAAACCGAAAAAGCGCGTGTAAACTCCACTTGGCATTTTGACCCTAAATTTCCCAACGACGTCCTCGTCACCCAAACGCTTACACCCAAACAAGCGGGCTATTTTTCGTTGGCCACGCCCACGTTGAGTTCCATCAGCGAGGCTGATATGTCTTGGGTAGCCGTTCCTGGGTATTTTCAGGGGAATTATATGCAACCGAATTTTGCCTTGGCGTATGCCTACGGGCACGGGGCTCCAACACTGCCCGTCGTCTATCGTGAGCGCTCGGCCAGCACGCTTAGTCCGCTCGTCACAACCAAAGCAGGCATTACGGTCTCGGTCATTCCCGACCCCGACTATTGTCGCGACCCTTGGGCCAAAGACAAGCTAACCCTCCACGATTGGAATATTGGGCTTTCGCACAAAAACCGCAAAGCGCAGTTAGCGCCAACGCTATATTATCCCGTCTTGGGCGAGCCAAAATCCGACCTAAAAGCGGGCGAAACCGTCACATTTTCATTTCGTTATAGC
>JBDHXS010000249.1:0-9075 GCA_039810845.1 Runella sp.
GTTGCGTTTTGGTGCGCAAGGTTTTCATCTAAACGCTATGGGTCTTTACAATGATGGCTCCTCCCTCGTGCAGAATGATGAGGTGATTCAAGGTGGCGGCGCGGGTGATGAGCGCGAGGAATATAGCCCTTGGGGTGGATTTATTAATTACTCTGGCGCTAAAGGCAATAAAGCACCAACGAGTTTAGAAGATGCTTTTAGCTTTAGGGGTCGTTTGGGTTGTTTCCGAAATACTTCACTCTAAAAAAGATGAAGAAGACCGAAAACCTTATACAGCGGCCCACGCCCTCAGTAAGATTGATACCAGTAGTATCTTGTTTTTTATGGGGATTTTGTTGGCCATTGGTGTACTCGAAGTTACCCATACGCTTTCTGACTTAGCAGCTTGGATGAACGACACGATAGGTAACCTTGATGCTATTGTTTTTATCATCGGAATTGCCTCGGCTGTGATTGACAACGTACCACTTGTGGCCGCTTCAATGGGTATGTACGATTTGGCTACTTATCCGCAAGACCACCGAATTTGGGAGTTTTTGGCCTATTGTGCAGGTACGGGAGGCAGTATGTTGATCATCGGTTCGGCAGCGGGCGTAGCCGTCATGGGCATGGAACACATTAGTTTCTTTTGGTATTTGAAACGTATCAGTTTGTTAGCCTTGCTTGGATATGTAGCTGGAGCGTTGGTGTTTTTAGTGATGTAAGATGTGTCAAAAGGGTATTTATTCTACCTTTGCCACAAACTTCATCATCTATCCAAAAATCAACCGCCTCGGTGGTCAATTACTTCAATGCAAGACATTCTAAACGCGCTCCGCTTGGCGGGCACAAACCACGGTATCAGTACGGGATTAGCCACTTGGGCGGGACAAGGCGAAGAAATCGCTTCGTACTCGCCCGTTGATGGTAAACTTATTGGGAAAGTACAATCAGCAAATCGCCAAGACTACGATACCGTAGTAGGCCAAGCCCAAGAAGCTTTTAAAACGTGGCGACTTCTTCCCGCCCCCAAACGCGGTGAAATTGTGCGCCAAATGGGCGAACAATTTCGAAAATACAAAACCGAATTAGGAACGCTCGTCAGCTACGAAATGGGCAAAAGCCTCCAAGAAGGACTCGGCGAAGTGCAAGAAATCATCGACATCTGCGACTTTGCCGTGGGGCTTTCACGCCAACTGTACGGCCTGACGATGCACAGCGAACGCCCCTCGCACCGTATGTACGAACAATGGCACCCAATCGGCATTGTTGGTATTATTTCAGCCTTCAATTTCCCAGTAGCCGTTTGGTCGTGGAATACCATGCTGGCTTGGGTCTGCGGCGATATATGCGTGTGGAAACCTTCCGAAAAAACGCCTTTAACGGCTATCGCTTGTCAACATATCATTCAAGATGTATTAAAAGCCAACGACGTACCCGAAGGTGTTTCGGGGCTGATTGTGGGTGGTCGCGAAGTGGGCGAATGGCTCTCGCACGACGAGCGCATCCCGCTCGTATCGGCCACAGGTAGCACGCGCATGGGGAAAGCCGTCGGGCAAGCGGTAGGCGGTCGTTTGGGACGAAGTTTGTTGGAATTGGGTGGAAACAACGCCATCATTGTTTCGCAACATGCCGACCTCCCCTTGGCCATTCCTGCCATTGTTTTTGGAGCAGTGGGCACGGCAGGGCAGCGTTGCACTACCACTCGCCGCTTGATTATCCACGAAAGTATTTACGAGGAAGTCAAAAATCAGTTGGTCAAAGCATACGGACAGCTTCGCATTGGAAATCCGTTGGACGCTCATAACCACGTTGGCCCTTTGATTGACGAAGCCGCGGTGCAAAGTTACCAATCGGCCGTAGCGCAAGTGGGGGCCTTAGGCGGGACGTTTGCCGTAGAACCTCGCGTTTTATCGGGCGACGATTTTGGTTCGGGTTGTTACGTAAAGCCTTGCATTGCGGAGGTCGAAAACCATTGGCCCGTCGTCCAACACGAAACCTTTGCCCCGATTCTTTATTTGATAAAATACAAAACCCTCGACGAGGCCATTTCCTTACAAAACGGTGTTCCTCAAGGACTTTCGTCGGCCATCTTCACCTTGCATTTGCGCGAAGCGGAGCAATTTTTGAGCCAAGCAGGTTCGGATTGTGGCATTGCGAATGTCAATATCGGAACTTCGGGCGCGGAAATTGGAGGAGCTTTTGGGGGAGAAAAAGAAACGGGCGGTGGCCGCGAATCGGGTTCGGATGCGTGGAAAGCCTACATGCGTCGCCAAACCAATACCATCAATTACGGTACTACACTGCCGCTGGCGCAAGGGATAAAGTTTGAGCTTTAGAGAATAGGCGATTCAATGTACTATATCATCGCTTTGTTTATATTTTTCCCCACTTCACCTACCTAAAATTTTATAGTTCCATTCGAGGGTTCAATTTTGTACTACCTACTCACTTAATGCTGACAAAAATGAACCCTCTTCCTTTCCTTCTTCAACTAATGCCGCTTGCGGCTTTTATTGGGACGTATCTGATAATCATCGCTTACGACAAATCAAAAATCGTTGAACGTATTAGTTCAAAAGGTATCAAAACCGAAGGAACTGTTATTGAAATTCGTAAAAACCCTGGTCCATTATTTGGTTCAGAAGAAGGCGAAGGGGAAGCTCCTGTAGTAGATTTCATCACCACTCATGGCTCACATCGGCATTATTCTACCCATTATCAAACGCCTTGTCCTTATAAAGTAGGGCAGAAAGTGGAAGTTTCCTATTATTTCTACAAATCAATCAGGGAAGTACTCTTACCCAATGAAGACGCGGGGACTTTGCCCAAAACGCTGTTTCGCTGGGGTATTGCGCTGTGTCTCATCGGTTATCCATTTTTATTCAGAAAACTATTGCTTTTGGGGGCAATTAACTAAAACGTTTCCAGTAATACCTTCATAGTTAACATCTGCATAGTTCACATCCAAACAATTCCGTGTGTATAGCACCAAACGAAGATAAACTTTGAATTTAATCAGTAAAACAATAGCCTTGATTTCTCTGATGGGAGTATTTACCAATAAAATTAAACGGTAGATATTCCCATCTGTTTTTATGAACACCTTGCACATCAATGCTATTCTTGAAAAAATAAAATCGGCTAAAGTTGCCGTCTATGGCGACTATTGTTTGGATTCTTACTGGATCATGGACACCCGTAACTCGGAAGTCTCCATCGAAACGGGATTACAAGCGCAAGCCGTTGAACGTCACTATTATACCCCTGGTGGGGCAGGCAATGTGGTTGCCAATCTGGCAGCCCTTGAGCCAGCTTCCATCAAAGTCATTGGTGTTGTCGGTAATGATATTTTTGGTCGCGAGTTGGCCACCCAACTCCAAGGCTTAGGAGCCGATACCAGTTCCCTTTTTATTCAAAATGAAAATTTCCAAACGTATTCGTACCTCAAACGCTACGTCGAAGGGGTGGAAGAACCCCGCATCGACTTCGGGGTGTATAATCAGCGTTCGCTCGAAACCGATGAATTGATTTTAGCCAGTATTCAGTCCGCTTTGGAAAGCTGCGATGCCCTGATTTTCAACCAACAAGTGGTTGGAAGTATCACCAACGACAGTTTTATCGAAAAAGCCAATGCCCTTTTTGACCAATACAGCCACAAAATCATTTTAGTTGATTCTCGCCACTTCAACGAGCGTTTTTCAAACGTTTACCGAAAACTAAACGACGTAGAAGCCGCCCACCTCAATGGCGTAGAAGTAGAGCCTCGTACAGTTCTCCCCCGTGCCGATGTCCTCAAATACGGAAAAGCTTTGCATGCTACTTCTCAAAAACCCGTTTTTGTCACCTGCGGGGCACGCGGAATTACATCTTTTGACACCACAGGATTCAACGAAGTACCTGGCCTTCAACTCACCAGCCGCCTCGACACCGTAGGCGCGGGCGATACCGTCATCAGCGCCATTACCCTTTGCCTTTCGGTGGGAGTGAGTCCAGCCGAAGCCGCTGAGTTTGCCAATTTTGCGGCAGGGGTTACGGTACAAAAACTATTTACCACAGGCACTGCCAATGCCCAAGAAATTTTGGCCATCAGCCAAGACCCCCACTATGCCTACCAAGTTGACTTGGCCGAAAACCCCCGACAAGCGGTCCTTCTCCCCAAAACCGAAATTGAACTTTGCGACGAATCTATTTTGAACCGACTGGGCTACATCAAATACGCCGTTTTTGACCACGACGGCACCATCAGTACCCTCCGCCACGGCTGGGAGGAAATCATGGAACCCGTGATGATGAAGGCAATTTTGGGGAACTATTACGACTCGGTCGAGCAAGCAACGTACGACAAAGTGCTACGGCAAGTCAAAGAATTTATCCACAAAACCACTGGTATTCAGACCATTTATCAAATGGAAGGACTGGTCAACATGGTTCGGGAAGCGGGCTATGTACCCGAAGACCAGATTTTGGACAAGTTTGAGTATAAGCAAATCTACAACGATGCCTTGATGGAGTTGGTGGACAAACGCGTTGCCAAACTTCAAGCGGGCGAACTGGATTGGCAGGATTATACCCTCAAAGGTGCGGTGTCATTTTTGCAAGCACTCAAAGCGCGCGGCGTTACCATGTACCTCGCCAGCGGTACCGACGTGGACGATGTCCGCAACGAAGCCACCGTACTTGGCTATGCCGATTTGTTTGATGGAGGGATTTACGGCGCACTTCGCGAATACACCAAGTTTTCTAAAAAGATGATTATCGAACGCATCATCCGTGAAAACAACCTCAACGGTAACGAATTAGTCGTGTTGGGCGACGGGCCTGACGAAATCCGCGAAGGACGCCGCTCGGGGGGAATTTCGGTGGGAATTGCCAGCAACGAAGTGCAACGTTTTGGCTATAACCTCGACAAACGCCCACGCCTTGTGAAAGCAGGTGCGCAACTCATTATTCCTGATTTCTCGCAGTATCAAAAGCTCGTCAGTTTGCTTTTTAAAGAAGAAGAGATTACCGAAACAGTGTAATTTGAAAATTGAGTAATTTGAAAATGAAATTTCTTCACGCAGTCGCTCGGCTCTGCCGAGCGATGACTATTCACAGGCATCTTGCCTCTTTTTTATTATTAGCGACTTCCCTTCTTTGGTGGGGATGCGGGTCTTCCTCCAAAGACCCCGTCGATTACGTGGACCCGTTCAACGGAACCGATTTCTTTGGCCATACTTTCCCTGGCGCAACGCTCCCCTACGGCATGGTGCAGCTCAGTCCCGACCACGACGTGAAGGGATGGACGTACGCCGCGGGTTATACCTACGCCGATAGCTCTATCATGGGCTTTAGCCATACCCATTTCAGCGGTGTAGGTATGACCACGGGTGGTGATATTTTGTTGATGCCAACGGTAGGTGACAAAGTACAAACCTCGGCAGGTACGAAAGAAAACCCCGACGCGGGCTATCGCTCCCGTTATGACAAAAAAGACGAAGTCGCCAAACCTGGGTACTACTCGGTTTTCCTCAAAGACCCCAAAGTAAAGGCCGAACTTACCGCTACCACCCGCGTAGGAGTGCATCGTTATACGTTCCCCAAAGCACGAAAAGCGACTATTTTGATGGACATTGGCCACGAAATCGCGGGAAATGCTACGAGTGGCGATTCATTTGTAAAAATGGTCAACGATTCTACCCTCGAAGGTTACAAAGACGCTAACGGCACGATGGTGTATTTTGTGGCAAAATTTAGCCGCCCTTTTGAGTACTACGGTACGTGGGACAACGACTATATCACACCCGAATCGGCCGAAGGGTATTGGCCTTACAAAACCGAAGAAAAAGGGCTCAATATTGGCTATTTTGTCGGTTATTCTACCAAAAGAGGCGACCAAGTGACGGTCAAAGTGGCGATTTCGCACGTGAGTGTGGAGGGTGCTCGCAAAAACCTACAAGCCGAAGTTCCGCATTGGGATTTTGACAAAGTTAAAAATGATGCCCGCGAATCGTGGAACGACGAACTGAAAAGGGTCGCTGTCAAAACCAATGACGAAGCTCAAAAGGAGATTTTTTACACCGCCCTCTACCGCAGTTTGTTGTCTCAATATACAGGTCAAGACGTCGATGGGCAATACATGGGCATGGACCATAAAATCCATAAAGCGCAGAATTACAGCTTTTTCACATCGTTTTCTTGTTGGGATACCTATCGTTCGCAGCATCCGTTGTTGGCCCTTGTTGCACCGCAGCATGTCAATGATTTTGTCAAATCTATTGGTGCCAAAACCCAAGAATTTGGCTGGCTTCCTGCCCAACATTTCCGCAACACCTACCGCCCAAGCATGGTGGGCGACCACCTGATTCCTGTCGTAGTGGACGCCTATTTTAAAGGTTATCGCGACTGGGATATTGAGGCGCTTTATGCCGCCATGCGCCGCAAAGCCTTGGAGTCACCGCCCGCCACTATTCCTGCCAGCGCAGGCCGAGCTGGTTTGACCGACTATATCAGTCTTGGCTACGCTCCTTGCGACAGAACGACCGAATCGGTACCCAACACCATGGAATTGGCCTACGACGACTGGTGCATTGCACGTTTGGCCGAGGCATTGGGCAAAAAAGACGATGCCGCCATGTTTTACCGACGCGCCCAAAATTACCGCAATGTCTATGACGCCTCTACCCAATTTATGCGTCCACGCCGTGCCAATGGCGCTTGGTTGGAAGCATTAGGCAACAACCAACAAGCCATTGACTCCGTAGGAGAACATCATTATTACCGCTACTTCGACCCGCTTTTGGTAGGTCGCCGTCCCAACCGCCATTATACTGAGTCAAACGCGTGGCAATATTTGTGGTCGGTGCAGCACGATGCCTCTGGACTGATAGAGCTACTGGGTGGAAATCAGGCTTTTACTGAGCGTTTGGATACGTTTTTCAACATGGATGCGTCCATTACCCCGCCCAAATACGTCGGCGTCGTGGGTACGATTGGCCAATATGTTCACGGAAACCAGCCTTCGCACCACGTAGCTTACTTGTACAATTACGCGGCTCAACCTTGGAAAACTCAGTACTGGGTGCGCGAAGTGCTCAAGCGTTTCTACCGCACGGGGCCAGCGGGTTTGTGTGGAAACGAAGACATGGGTTCGCTTTCGTCGTGGTATCTAATGAGCAGCATGGGGCTGTATTCGGTAACGCCTGGAAGTTCGCAATACGTCATCGCCAGTCCGTTGTTTGACGAAGTAAGTTTTGGGGTAAAAGAAGGGAAAACGTTCAAAATCATTACCCATAACAATTCTGACAAAAACCGCTACATCCAATCGGCAACCCTCAACGGCAAACCTTTTGACCGTAGCTGGATTGACCACAGCGAAATCATGGCGGGTGGAGAATTGGTATTTGAAATGGGTGACCAACCTAATAAAACATGGGCAACGGGTAAAGGGGCCGTTCCTTACTCACAGAGTATTTAATCTTTTTATTACAATGAAAATCAATAAATTAGCTCTTTTTTTAGCCACATCTCTATTTGCTCTCACAGCCCAATCCCAAGAGACTTACGCCGAAAAACTCGGCTGGCCCAAAGGCGCCAAGGTGGTCATTTTTCACGTTGACGACCCTGGCATGTCGTATTCGTCCAATCAGGGCACTATCAAATCGGTGGAGCAAGGCGTTGCCACTTCTTGCAGCATCATGTTCCCGTGTGCGTGGTCGGCGAGTTTTGTGAATTACATCAAAAAAAACAATCCCAACTTAGACGCGGGCGTTCACCTTACCCTCACCTCTGAGTGGCGCGACTACCGCTGGACACCGTTGGCGGGTTTTCAGAATGTACCGAGTTTGGTCGATAACGAAGGGAATTTGTGGCACGAAGTAGCCCAAGTGGTGAAAAATGGCACGGCCGACGACGTTGAAAAAGAAATTCGCGCGCAAGTGGAGCGTGCACTGCGCATGGGGCTCAAACCTACGCACCTCGACTCCCATATGGGGACGCTTTTTGCTCATCAGCCTTTTTTGGAACGCTATATCAAAGTAGGTGCCGAGTACCAGATTCCTGTCATGTTTCCTGGGGGTAACAACAAACTATTGAAAGAATGTCTCAATTTGCCTGTGGTCAAAAAACTCAAAGCCGAAGGAAAATGGCAGGAAGGGATGAAACTACCTGACCCTGAATTGACCAAATCATCAACGGCGGTGGGACAAAAAATTTGGCAATTGGGCTTACCTGTTTTGGACGATTTGCACACCATCAGCGGCGACTGGAAACCATCAACCCCGAACCCATCTCCCGAAGAATGGGGCAAATATAAAGCGCAACAATTCATCGAAACCCTCAATGCCATGCAGCCAGGCTTGGCCATGTTTATCGTCCACAGCAGCGACATCACCGACGCTTTCAAACACATCAGTGCTTCAGGAGGGTCGCGGTATGCCGATATGCTCTCGATGATGAGCCCCGAGTTGAAAGCCTACATCCAATCCAAGGGCATTATTCTCACCACTTGGCGTGAAGTAATGGAACGCCGTAAGAAAGTGAAGTAATTATTAGACACAGAGTTGCACAAAGCGTTTACTTTGAGAAACTCTGCGCCGAACTTCGTGAAACTCTGTGTCCTCAAAAATACCAATCAATGAAATCTCTATTTACTATTTTTTGTCTTTTTATTCTTCAAACCACTTTTGCCCAATCCCCTATCGTTCAATCGACGCTGATTTTTCCACCCCAAGAAAAACACGTCCATGGAAGTAGCCTTGTGGCTTTGCCCAACGGTGACTTTCTTTCCGTGTGGTTTTATGGCAGCGGTGAACGTACGGCCGACGATGTAAAAATCATGGGTTCTCGACTCAAAAAAGGACAAACGAAATCTAAGTTATAAACGTTTACTTTTTTAGATTTTAAAATGTCATTCGGTCAGATTAATTTTTAATTATGAAAATGAACATTACTACTTGGTAAATATTTTGGTCGAACCTTTTAGTTTAATCCACTCTTCATTCTCACAAATAATTTCAATAAAACACGTTAGTTCAGAAAACTTCAGTTGATAGATTTGTGAAGTTTTAACATCAATTGCGTATTTGCTTTTAATCTTTTCAATTATTGCTCTTT
>JBDHXS010000250.1:0-9074 GCA_039810845.1 Runella sp.
AAATTTATCGCCTTTTTGGAGAAAGAGTTGCAACCCTATATTGAGCGAACTTACAAAACAACGAACTCAAAAACCATCATTGGGCAGTCGTTGGGCGGGCTTTTGGCGACCGAAATTTTATTAAAAAAACCACCGCTTTTCAATAAATACATCATTATCAGTCCGAGTCTGTGGTGGGATAACGCCTCTCTTTTGAAGCAGTCTTCCCTCCTACTGGAAGAAAATTTTAAGCAAAAAACGGACATTTACATCGGTGTAGGAAAGGAAGGGCTTGCTCCAAGCGACATCCCGCACGTAATGGAAGTAGATGCAAATCTATTGGTAGAAAAAATAAAGGCAACAAAAAGCAAAAACGTAACTGTTCACTTTGATTATTTACCGCAGGAAGACCACGCCACCGTGACCCATCAGGCCGTTTTCAACGCTTTTAGGCTGTTATATCCAATCCTAAAAAAATGAAATCAGTTTTTATTGCTACTTTGACGCTACATTTACCAAGAACAAAATTCATTAAAAACTTGGCTTTAAGAATATGAAAATTTGTGTAGCCCAAACAAGACCTATCAAGGGAAATATTCAAAGTAATATTGACAACCACAAAGAATTAATAGACTTGGCCATTTCCAGTGGTGCCAACATGATTGTTTTCCCTGAACTATCTATAACGGGCTATGAACCAGAACTGGCAAATGAACTGGCTACCCATAAGGATGATAATCGCTTTGACGATTTTCAAAAAATTAGCGATGCCAAGCAAATAGCGATTGGAGTGGGAGTACCTATAAGAACCCCTACTGGCATTTACATTAGTTTGGTTATTTTTCAACCTCAGAAAGCTCGACAGCTGTATTCAAAGCAATATTTGCATTCAGATGAAGAACCGTTTTTTGTAAGTGGGCCAAATACAACAGGTCTAATAAACATAGAAACCAACATTGCATTGGCCATTTGTTATGAATTATCCGTTCCCCAACATTCCGAGGATGCCTTTAAAAATGGTGCAGAAGTTTATGTAGCAAGTGTCGTTAAATCTGTTGGAGGAGTTGAAAAAGCCATTCAAAACCTATCTAACATCGCCAAAAAATATGTAATGACGGTATTGATGGCAAACTGTATTGGTGAATGTGATGGTTATGAATGTGGGGGAAAAACATCCATTTGGAATAATAAAGGGACATTGTTAGGGCAGCTAAATGATACCCATGAAGGAATACTAATGATTGATACGAACACCCAACAAATAACTCAACAAATTCTATAAAACCCCTTTCCTGCTCATCGTCACCTTGTTTTAACAGTGTTACGAAATATGAGCAGAGAAAAGGATTTCTATGTTATTCATTAAATTTTACCCAGCCAGTTAAGTACATAATCGGCCACTTCTTGCCAGCCTTTTTCACCACAGATATAGTGACTTCTGTTGGCAAAAGATTTAAAATCAGTAATACTATTTGTGTCTTTATAGGAACCAGCAATCTTTTTGGTGAAATTGGCGGGAAAAATATTGTCCTTTTCACCTCCAATAAACAGCAAAGGATTGTGAGGTTTTTTGAAGTTTACATTAGCAAATGATTTCAACAGCGTATCTCTGGCGATTGTTCTGCTTTCGGGTACGGCTATTTTTTCAAATTCTTTGTCGCTTTCTTCCCGAGTCATGTTGTTGAAAAACGCATAATGATACCATTCTTTGCTTCCCATGAAAGGCGAAAAGCGAAAAAAATTGACAACGGGAAACACTGTTTTGATGGTTTGAAAGGGAGCCAAAACATTTTTAGGAGGTGCGCCATCAATGCTGACCCCAGCAACAGCTTTGTCCATTTCAATCAGTTTTTGAACAACTAAGCCTGCCAATGAATGTCCGATGACGATGGGCTTTTCGGGCAGCGTATCAATGAATTTTGCAATGTTCATCACCACGTCTTCAAAGCCGACGTTGTTGAGTTCTGGGTTGATGTTGGCTCGCAAATCGGCAGGATTTCCTTCGTGATACGGATTGGCTGGTGTGTAGCAGGTATAGCCCTGCGTTTCAAAATAAGATTTCCACTCAGACCAGCTGGTATTGTTTACAAACAATCCATGAATAAATACGATAGTTTTTGAATGTGTCATTGTTTTGGTTTTTTGTTGACACAAAGGTGCGGCGCAATCTTGAGGATAATTTTAACCCAAGTTAAAATCGTATTTTTTTGATTTTTTTAAATGAAGGCGAGATTTGAAGCCTGTTGACTTCCATATTTAAAGATTGTTTTTTCTAAGACCCTTCGGTAACACAAGCGTCAATACAACGACGATAAGCAGGAAATTAAATTCTACCCCATTGCGCCCGCTACCTACTACAAACCAACCTTCTTTGAAGTGAACCAAAACAATGCCCATCACTAAGATAATGATGGTGACAATCGCCGCCCACTTGACGTATTTTTCAAAAAGGAAACAAAACGCACAAACAATATGCGACAGCTTGATAGCCCAAGCCAGCGGAAGCCCTAAGGGGGCGAAGCCAATTTGATTTAAGTATAAATTGCCAAAGTCATTGACGCCGTTGTTAAACATCACTGGAATGCTGTGCATGAGTAAAATAATGGCTACCGACAACCGAAGCAGAAAAGTACTATTGAATGGATTCATGGACTGAAACGGGGTTTGGGCGAGTAATTTAGTAAAAAAGTTTAAGTAAAATGTGAAGAGCTTGCCCATAGCATTGAAATAAAAAATAGGGGCAAAACGCCGAGGCCAACTAATGACGACGACAGCTTTGCCCCTATTTTTGAGATTTGCCAAGTTACAGATTAAGCACCAGCAGCCAAAAGCTCGTCTAATCCTTCCATAGCCATGGTCAATCCTTCTTTGAAGCCCATCTGAATGATGGCTTCGAGCTGGGCTAAGTCACTGTAAGTGATGTCAATAGTTACCAAAGTTTCGTCGCCTTGGCTTTGAAAACTATTTCTCCATTTTGATTGAGGAAGTTCAGTATTGGCATTTCCCTGCGCATCCGAAAAACCATCTATTCCTGCAAAATGCTTATGAATTTCGATGGTCTCATAATTGATAAAACTCCAATGTTCTTCGCCTTCGGGACCTACCATGGCATAAAGCCATTGGCCACCTTCTCTAAAATCCATGGTTTTGGTGCGGGATTTCCAAGGTCTTGGTGCCCACCATTGGTCAAGGATTTCACTTTTGGTGAAGGCATCCCATACCACGGGTAGTTCGGCGGCAAATTCCCTTTTTACTGTAATTGTGTTGTTTGATTTGTTGACGGCAAAGTCCATTAATAAGGCAGTTTTCATTGTGCTATTTGTTTTTGATGGTTAATAATACGTTGTCAAGTTGATTAAAACGGTCTTTCCAGATCTCTTTGAATTTCTCTAACCATTGGTCTATTGCTTTCATTTTTTTGGGGTTAAAGTGATAGTAAATTTCCCAGCTAGAAAGCTCTTGTCTTACGATTTCGCATTCGGCCAAAATCTTGATGTGTTTTGAAACCGTTTGTCGGCTGGTATCAAAATTAGGTGTCGGCTATTAGCCCTATAATGGCTCTACGTGTGGGGTCGGCAATGACTTGAAACACCTATCGTCTTATTGTTGTTTTGTTTAAATTAGCAACTAATCGATTGCAAATATAAACGCAATCAATCAGTTGCACAAATTTTCCAGCACTTTTTTATTATTTTTTTCGCAGAACCCCACAAGAAACTGACTATCAGCAAGAAAAATTTGGTTGTATTTGGCTATTTTGCTAAAACCGAATAGATTGCAGTAGTTTGAAGCCCCCCCAACCATGCAAAGCACATGAAAATAGCATTGATTATCTCGGGTATTGTCCTACTTTGGTATTGTATCAACGAAGCACGCAAAAGTGAGCCTAATTGGCCTCGTGCGATTAACTCCACGATTTTTTGGCCGCTTTCGTTATTTTTCAACATTAACGCCAAAAACCCTCCCAAAAAATAAGCGAAACAGAGAATGTCAATGTCTTTCGGGTTTTCCTTGAAGAATACGGCTTGAAGAAAAAATCTAGCGAAGGGTTAGGAGAATTGATTTTGATTTGGTTTAATTGTTCTTGAATCCCTGCATCCAATAATGTTGGACAGAGCAAATCATGCGTACAATAATATGTTGGAAGCGTAAGTAAACATGATTATATCATCAACTAAACCGACATCATGGAAAGACCTGCAAAATAAAGTTGGAGAATTATTATTTGAATGTGGATTTCAAGTTGAAGTTGAGAAAGTAATTAAGACTGTTAGAAGTGATATTGAAATAGATGTATATGCTGAAGAAAATATAGATGGAAGAGTTTATTCGATTCTTTGCGAATGCAAATACTGGGGTAGTGCTATTCCTCAAACTATTGTACACGCATTTAGAACTGTAATTTCTGATATTGGAACTAATGTAGGTTACATAATTACCACAAGTGAGTTCCAATCTGGTTCAGTGCGAACCTCAGAAAATACTAACATTGAGTTGTTAACTTGGGAAAAGTTCCAAAATCTTTTTTTCATGAGTTGGTATTCTAAGTATTTTTTTAAGAAATTAAATTCCCCCGTTAATCGTAGTTTACAACTGCGATTCAGAATAATCAGAGTGTTTGTAACACGGTGAGTGCCAGTGCTTCTGCTTACTGTACTTCCAAACGAGCGGCTTTAGACCCCGAAAGTGTTCGGGGTGACAAAAGTGAGTATTTTCGCTGTTTTGGGTGTTTTTTCCACTGCTAATCATAGAGAAATTGATAATTTCATTATCCTCCTCAGCAAAAAAGCCCTCGTTTACACGAAGGCCGTTCATAAGTTTAGCGAAATTTTGCTATCTACGGTTTCTTCTAAACCCTATAGTGACTTTTTTATGTCTTCAAAATTAGGAGGATAGTATAAATTCAGGCCTTTGATGTCAGTAAAATCCTTAGTATTAACTGTAAAGAGTTCAATGCCCAGTTTATCGTAGTTTACAACTACGCCCTCTCAATAACCAAAGTGTTTGTAACACGGCAAGTGCCACATTTGCTACCTTTTGTACTTCCAAATAAGCAGTTTTAGACCTCTACGAGGTGACAAAGGTGAGTATTTTGTCACGGTTCAACAAAAAAGCCCTCGTTTACACGAAGGCTTTTTTGTTATTGCTGGGTATCGCTTGAACCAATAAAGTCGAGTGAAGCGATTATCGGCTCAAATACAGATTCCGTTCGCCATATATTTTTTGAAAGAATTCGTCTTCGAGGCTATCTATAAAATAAATACCTTCCCCTGTTGACTTCATTTCGGGGCCGAGTTCTTTGTTTACGTTCGGGAATTTGTTGAACGAGAACACTGGAATCTTGATGGCCCACCCTTTTTTAACGGGTTTAAATTCGATGTCTTTTACTTTTTTGTCGCCAAGCATAAACTTCGTAGCGTAGTTTACGTACGGTTCTTGGTAGGCTTTACAAATAAATGGCACTGTACGCGAGGCGCGTGGGTTGGCCTCAATCACATACACTACGCCATTTTTCACTGCAAACTGCATGTTAATCAGTCCTTTTACCTTCATAGCTTTGGCTACTTTCAGCGTAATTTCTTCGATTTGGCGAATCTCGTCAGGGGTCAAATCAAACGGCGGCAGTGTGGCGTGTGAGTCGCCCGAGTGAATACCCGCAGGCTCGATGTGCTCCATAATCCCGATGATATAGGCATTTTCTCCGTCGCAAATAGCATCCGATTCGGCTTCGATGGCATTTTCGAGGTAGTGGTCGAGCAAGATATTATTATCGGGAATGTCGTTCAGGATTTTTACCACGTGTTGTTCCAATTCCTGCTCGTTGATGACGATTTTCATGCTTTGTCCGCCCAATACGTAGCTCGGACGTACCAGCAATGGGAATCCCAGTTTCTTTCCAATTTCAACTGCCGCATCCGACGTGCGAACAGTATCGAATTGAGGATAAGGAATCTCTAAATCACGCAAAAGCGAGGAGAAACGGCCGCGATCCTCGGCTAAGTCGAGGGTATCAAAGCTACTTCCGATGATTTTGATCCCGTATTGGTGCAGTTTTTCAGCTATCTTGAGGGCCGTTTGTCCGCCCAACTGCACAATGACGCCTTCGGGTTTTTCGTGCATCACGATAGCGTGTACGTGTTCCCAAAAAACAGGCTCAAAGTACAACTTATCCGAAATATCAGGGTCAGTAGATACCGTTTCGGGGTTGCAGTTAATCATTATTGTCTCGTAACCCGCCTCTTTGGCAGCCAATACCCCGTGTACGCAAGAGTAGTCAAACTCAATTCCTTGCCCGATACGGTTAGGACCGGAGCCCAATACGACCACTTTTTTACGGTCTGAAACCACGGATTCGTTTTCGGGTTCATCTTGCGAGACACTGAACGTTGAGTAATAGTAAGGTGTTTTGGCTTCAAACTCAGCAGCACAAGTATCCACACACTTGAAAACACGCTTGATGTGATTGTCTTGACGGAACTTATAAACTCGGCTTTCTTTCACCCCCAACAAATGTGCGATTTGGCGGTCAGCATAGCCTTTTTGCTTAGCCGTCAGAATCAAACTCGCAGGCACATCTTCCAAATCATAGCGTTGAATTTCTTTTTCCAACTCCACCAACTCTTCTACTTGATGCAAAAACCAAGGGTCAATTTTGGTCAGGTTTTGAATGGTTTTGAATGAAAGTCCTACTTTGAAAGCGTCGTAAATATGGAAAAGGCGATTCCAGCTTGGGTGCGCCAAACTTTGTTTGATAGCTGCTACGTCCGTCAATTCTTTACCATCAGCCCCCAAGCCATTACGACGAATTTCGAGCGACTGACAGGCTTTTTGCAGTGCTTCCTGAAAATTACGGCCGATACCCATGGCTTCACCTACGGACTTCATCTGTAAGCCCAATGAACGGTCAGAACCTGGGAATTTATCGAAGTTCCAACGCGGTACTTTTACAATAACGTAGTCAATAGTTGGCTCAAAAAATGCCGAAGTACTTCCTGTAATTGGGTTGATGAGTTCGTCGAGGTTATACCCAATAGCCATTTTTGCAGCAATCTTGGCAATCGGATAACCCGTTGCTTTCGAGGCCAATGCTGAGGAACGCGATACGCGCGGGTTGATTTCGATAACGATGATTTCATCAGTTTCGGGGTTTACAGAAAACTGAATGTTGCAACCACCCGCAAATTTACCGATACCGTTCATAGTCAAAATGGCCAAGTCGCGCATTTTTTGGTAGAGTGTATCGGGTAGGGTCATGGCAGGGGCAACGGTCACGCTATCGCCTGTGTGAATACCCATCGGGTCGAAGTTTTCGATGGAGCATACAATAATTAAATTGCCTTTGCCATCGCGGAGCAATTCTAACTCGTATTCTTTCCAACCTAAGATGCTTTGTTCTACCAACACTTCGTGGACAGGAGAGGCAATCAGACCGTGTTGGAGGGCTTTGTCAAATTCTTCGGCAGTATTGACAAAGCCGCCACCTGTTCCACCTAAGGTAAAGGAAGGACGGATAACCAGCGGGAAGCCGATTTCTTGGGCGATTTCTTTACCTTCCAGAAACGACTTGGCAGTACGGCCTTTACAAACCCCTGCGCCCAATTCGAGCATTTTAAGACGGAATTTTTCGCGGTCTTCGGTGGTTTCGATGGCTTTGATGTCCACTCCGATGATTTGCACACCATATTTTTTCCAAATACCTGCCTTGTCGCAGTCAATGGCTAAATTTAACGCCGTCTGACCTCCCATAGTTGGCAAAACGGCGTCCACTTTATGTTTCTCTAAAATTTCAACAATGTACTTTTTTTCTAAAGGCGTCAAATACACATGATCCGCATTGATAGGGTCGGTCATGATGGTGGCAGGATTGGAGTTAATCAGAATAACTTCGATGCCTTCTTCTCTAAGCGAACGGGCGGCTTGAGAACCTGAGTAATCGAATTCGCAAGCTTGACCAATGATAATAGGGCCAGAACCAATAATGAGGACAGAGTTGATGTTGGGATTCTTAGGCATTTTTTTTATTTGGGGGTTATTCGGCTGTAACGCCTGCTCAAAAATTGTGCAAAATTAGGGGATGAAAAGTTTTTTAAGCCATGAATGCCATAAAAAATATGAAATGTACGGTAAATAACTGAATTTCAAGGTTTGGAAATAAAATGTCACCTTTGTCTTTATGAACCCTCTAACCCAACTTCTTGACGATTGGCAGCTGCGCCAATTGCTCATCCCTGCCCAACGTAATCAACTCGAAAATCACGAGCTAACTCGCCCTGTTTCACTCTATATCCTGCTTCGGACACTCCTTTATGCAGGTATTTTGCTTTTTACCTCAGGCGCTGGCCTTCTTATTTATAACAATATCAATACCATCGGCCACAATGTATTGATTGGATTGTTGGGGGTATTGACAGCAGGCTGTTTTTACTATACCTATCGTCACAGCGAACCCTTCTCTGCGGGGCAGACAGAGACCACTACGAAGTTAACCGACTTTGTTTTGCTCTTGGGTTGCACCCTGTTTTTGTCGCTCGAAGGCTACGTACAATGGCAGTACAATCTATTCGGAACACGCTACGGATTGGCTACGGTACTCCCTGCTGTTTTGTTTCTTTTCTGCGCCTACCGATTCGACCACCAAGGCGTATTGTCAATGGGATTGACAGCCTTGGCCTCATGGGTCGGATTGACCGTTGCACCTTTAGAAGTGCTGAGTTCCAACAATTTTGATGATTTGACAATTATCCACACAGCCCTATTTTTTAGTTTGGCAGTATTGAGCATAGCGAC
Source organism: Runella sp. (assembly GCA_039810845.1). Lineage (GTDB taxonomy): Bacteria > Bacteroidota > Bacteroidia > Cytophagales > Spirosomataceae > Runella. The sequence continues at coordinate 8,767 of JBDHXS010000250.1, forward strand.
TTTTCTCGACAAGAAAAATATCAAGCGCCATTTTACATTTACTTATATGCTACTAGTAGGCAATCTACTATTTATCAGCACCTTGGCAGGATTGTTTTCTTCTGAACAGTGGTATTTGTATACCCTATTGGTAGGGGTAAGTGCTTGGTATTTTTTTTACTACGCACAGCGTACACAATCTTTTTTGTTTTTGCTAATGGCAGCAGTCTATAGCTATATCGCTTTTACTTACTTGTCTTTCAAGTTTATGGCAGACGAGTTTTGGATTTTTGGAGGTACTTTCTATTTCACTGCGAGTGCCGCCGCAG
>JBDHXS010000251.1:0-9050 GCA_039810845.1 Runella sp.
GTATCGTAAAAGAGACCTATCGAAATCATTTAAATCATATTACTCAAGTTTGGTTAATTGTTTGTGGATTGGTAAACCTAAATATTTAAATAGTTATATTTATTTAAGAAAGAGGTCTATTCCCAGCCAACCGTAAGGTTAAAAGGTGGTAAAATTGTTAACCTCCGATCCATGGGGGATGGCATCAACCGCATTCTTACCATTATTTTGGCGATGGTCAACTGTGAAAATGGGTATTTACTCATTGATGAATTTGAGAATGGCCTTCACTATTCGGTTCAGGAAAAATTGTGGGAAATTATTTTCCATTTAGCTGAACGTCTTAACATACAGGTTTTTGCTACTACGCACAGCTACGATTGTATCGATGCGTTTTCGGAAGTACTCAACGGTGGTAAATATGCAAAAGACGCGGGCGTCATGATTCGCTTAGATAATTACGAAGGTAATATTGAAGCGACGGTGTATGAAGCCAATGAAATTCAAAACACTACCCGTTTACATGTTGACCCACGATGAGTAATTTGAACCCTAAGAATTTTAAAAAATTCCTATATAGTAGAAGGAAATGATGATTTACACGTCATTGCAAATATTTGGAAGGGTTATAAGGGAGACCAACCTCCAGTCTTTTACATTGACGACAGCAAGGGGTTTCCAAATGTGTATGGAAAATTGGAGGCATATTGTTTACGAAAAAAGCCTAATGTAGAGGTAATTGGTGTTGTAATTGATGCGGACCCAGATTTAGATGCTCGCTGGAATTCAATAAAATATAACCTCAAAAAGTTAGGTTATGACGTACCACTTCTCCCAACTATCGGTGGCACAATCATTGAGGGGAAAGAGCGAAACCCAACCATTGGGATATGGCTTATGCCTGATAACAATGCTACAGGGATGCTCGAAGACTTTGTAAAGTACCTTATTCCCGAAAATGATATGCTTTTAAAAGAAACCGACCGAATTTTGGTAGAAATTGAGGAGAGACAGTTGCACAAATATAACCCTATTCATAAATCAAAAGCACAGATTCATACATGGTTGGCTTGGCAGGAGGACCCCGGTACACCAATGGGACTTGCCATTACGAAAAGCTATCTGAATACAAATACGGAATTGTGTCAACAGTTTGTCGAGTGGCTTAATCAGCTCTTTAATTCCTGAAAAATACCCTGTCCAAATCAATCTCTACATTCAGTTGAGTAATTCCTTGATTTATTGTTATTTTGTTGATAATAATTCTATTTTACTCCAATGAGCAAGCGATACTTCGGATGGTTGTTTTTGCTGGTAGCACTACAAGTAGAAGCCCATATCGCAGATTGTTTTACTAAGCCAGTTATTATTACTTCCAAACGAGGGCGTCCCAGTCAAATTACTGCTAATACCGTTTGCCAGGATAGTTTGGTACAACTTAATCTGACCAATTTTACGAAAGGTAGTACTTTCCAGTGGAGTTTAAATAACATTCCTATTCCCAATGCGAGTGATTCTGTATTTGTTGTCAATAAAAATCTGGGAGGAACTTACAAGTGTATAACTCAAAATCCTCAACTATGCCCACAAGCTATTCAACCTGAACCAGTTACCATTGTATTCAAAAACAAACCCAATGTAAGTATTACTATGGGAAACCCCACGGGAACGCCTTGCGTAGATGGTTTTGTAAAATTGACTGCTTCTACCAGCGAACTGGGGGCACTCACTTACCAATGGTTGCGCGAAAATCAGCCTATTCTTAGTGCCAACTCCAACTTCTATGATGCAGTTGATACGGGTGTTTATACTTTAAAATTTACTGATGCGAATGGCTGTTCTTATATTTCGGCAAGTATAAATGTCATTTCTAATACCCCTCCCAAGGTTGATTTAAGGGCTTCTAAGGGTGGGTTTTGTAAAGGAGAGAGTGTGATACTTACAGCTACTCATGGACGAACTTTTTTGTACCAATGGCTGAAGGATGGACAACCCGTCAATGAATCAGTAAATGGGTCGCCCAATGCCTTTAATGCAGCGAAAGCAGGAAGTTATAGCGTACGAGCCACTGCACCCAATGGCTGCTCTACTGAATCAATGTCAATAAACATTGTACAATACGATGATCCAGTAGTTACTATACAAACTACTGGGAATCAACTTTGCCCTGGTGCCTCTTTACAATTGACTGCAACTGGAAATAAACTAAAGAGTTTTCAATGGATGGAGAATGGGCAAAACATGGTAGGCGACACCAGTAAAATGTTCATTGCCACGAAAGCAGGAAATTATGCGGTGGCTGTAATAGACAGCAATGGTTGTAAAGCGATGTCTTCTCAGACGAATCTGGAAATGGTTACTAAAATTACCGTAAAACTGGATTCTGTGCAAAATTTTTGTGGTACAGCTTTCGCACCCGTTATGTTGAAAGGTACGCCTGCTGGAGGGGTTTTTACAGGAAATGGTGTTGTCAATGCTACTTTTGATCCTAAAAGAGCAGGGTTAGGACAACATACGATTACTTATACAGTAACGGGGAATTTAGCTTGTTTGAATGGCGAAACCACGCGAACAGTCATTGTTGGTTCACCGCCTGTACTTGATTTGGGTATTGATCGTGATTTGCTCAAAGGCTCTTCCATCACGCTTAATGCTGATTTGGGACCTGCTTATTCCTACAATTGGACACCGCCGACGGGAATTGACGCGCCTAATTCTGCCCAACCAGTATTCTCACCCGAACGCACTACAACTTATCGAGTGGTGGCGAAAGAAGCATCTGGATGTTTTGCTGAAGACAGTATTACCATTCGAGTTTTTGCGGGCATATATATTCCAGATGTTTTTACACCCAATAACGACGGCCAAAATGATACGTGGGAGTTGAAAGGATTGGAAGAATATCCAGAAGCAGAAGTCACGGTTTTTGACCGTTGGGGGCACGCCGTATTTTATAATAAAGGAAACTATCTAAAACCTTTTGATGGAAATACATTGCCAGCAGGCTCCTATGTATATGTGATTCGTTCAGAACCTGCTGGGCATGTATTTCGGGGGAAATTGTTACTTATTCGTTGATAATAAGCTCAATTCCTTACTTAGGTTTAAGGAACACAAACGGAATAATCATTTCTTCAATCGAAACACCGCCGTGTTGGAACGTGTCGCGGTACATATTAACGTACTGATTAAAATTGTTGGGGTAGGCAAAAAAGTAATCGCCCAGCGTGAAAACGTAAGCCGTCGAAACATTTAGTTTTGGTAAAAATAACCGCTCTGGTCGGCGACAGACGTAGAGGTGATTAGCTTCAAAACCTAAGTTTTTGCCTTGTTTATAACGTAGATTGGTATTGGTCTCGCGGTAACCTACAATTTTTACGGGTTTCTTTACGCGTGTCATGCCGTGGTCGGTAGTGATGATAATCCGCCCTTTTTTCTCCGAAATTTTCTGGAGTAAGTCCATGATGGGTGAATGCTGAAACCATGATTTCGTAATCGAACGATAAGCGGCTTCATCGGGAGCTAATTCTTTGATCATCATCATGTCGGTCCGGGCATGAGACAGCATGTCCACGAAATTATAAACGATGACGTTTAGGTGGTTTTTCCAAAGATTGGGAAGGTTGTCAATCAGATTTTTTCCTTGATTTTGATTGATGATTTTGTTGTACGAAAACCGTACTTGCATCCGATTGCGCTCAAATTGTTTGCGAAGCAAATCCTCCTCGTGTTTGTTGAGCCCTTCCTCACCTTCAGGCGTATTTTCATCGTTGACCCACCAATTAGGGTATTGCTTTTCAATTTCGCTGGGCATAATTCCCGCAAAAATGGAATTTCGTGCAAAGCCAGTTGTAGTGGGTAAGATAGAGTAGTATGAAGATTCCTCTTCTACGGTAAAAAATTCGCTCAAAAGAGGTTCTACTACTTTCCACTGATCATAGCGAAAATTATCAATCAAAATGAAAAACAAAGGCTCCGTTTGTTTCATCAATGGAAACACTTTTCGTTTTAACAACTGATGCGACAAGATGGGTTTGTCGGCATTGGGGTCGTTGAGCCACTCTTCATAGTTGTCAATAATAAACTTGCAAAAATTGGTATTGGCTTCTTCTTTTTGGGTGTAAAACACCTCTTCCATACTTTTGTCTTGGGTGTTTTCGAGTTCTAATTCCCAATAAATGAGTTTTTTATATAACTCTACCCATTCAGCATAGCCAATGCGGTCTTGGTACTGCATTGCTAATTGCCGAAACTCTTGCATGTAGCTGTGGTTTGTTTTTTCGCTTACCAATCGTTTATTGTCCAAAATCTTTTTGACTGAAAGCAAAATTTGATTGGGATTGAGGGGCTTAATCAGATAATCGGCAATTTTGGAGCCGATCGCTTCTTCCATAATGCGCTCTTCTTCGCTCTTGGTAATCATGACCACAGGCAAATTGGGGCGACTTTGTTTGATTTGGGCCAGCGTTTCCAGTCCCGAGAGACCAGGCATATTTTCATCCAAAAACACGACATCAAAACGCTCCTGTTCTACTTTTTCGAGGGCATCCGACCCACTGTTTACGGCCGTAATATTATAGCCTTTGCCAGTTAAAAATAATATATGCGGTTTTAATAAATCTATTTCATCGTCGGCCCAGAGGATATTTGCCATATAGTATAGAGAAATTTTAAGTTAAAAATAAATGGAGGATTGGTAAAAAAGTCATACTAAAACGTGTCCTTCCTAAACGTGCTGCGGGTTGAATAATTGTTAGGGACTGACAATTATCACTAAAGATAACTGTCGTTAATCATATTTTTAAGAGAGATGAAAATGGAAATTTGAATCATTCACCAACTTATTCTTTCAACTAATGAAAACGATACTTGTTCCGACTGATTTGAGTGATGTATCTGAGTATGCCCTTGACGTAGCCGTAGAAATTGCTAAAAAACAGGGAGCGACCGTTGTTCTTCTTAAAAAAATCATTTTTCCAACGCTTGAATACACCATCATTGACAATGAGTTTTATGATAGCAAAGAAGAGTTTTATAAATATTTAACTAAAGACGCTAAAGAACGCCTCCAGGATATGGTGGATAAACCAAGCTATCGAGGTGTTAAGTTTAGGTTTAAAATAATGCGGGATAATGAAGCTTTAGCAACGATAGTGGCTCATCAAAAAGCTGATTTGATTGTCATGGGCTCAACGGGTGCAACAGGCTGGAAAGAATGGACCAAAGGCTCTAACGCTGAGCACGTAGTGAGAGAAGCCAATTGTCCCGTGTTGGTGGTGAAAGCACCTGCTACGGAGTTTCAACGAGTGGTAGTAGCCATAGATTTTGAAAATACCGACTTTGTAAAATCGGCCTTAGATTTGCTCGATAAGTCAAAAATAGAACCCTATTTTGTCTTTATTGACAACGGAATGAAATACTTTGAAGGGCCTGTTTTAAAAGAGAAAATGGGAAAGTTAGCCCTTGAATGGGGACTCCGAAACTATAATTTTGAAATTTTTAACGATGATACCATCGAAAAGGGAATCTTAGACTACGCCAAAGAGGTGGAGGCAGACATTATTGTGATGTACACCCACGGGCGAAAAGGTTTTGAACACTTGATTTATGGCAGCGTGGCCGAAGATGTAGTAAATCATTCCGACATCCCAGTGTTAGTAAGTCATTGAGTAGCATCGTCATTAAATTAGTTGAGTATTACAGGAAGGTATTCCTTAGCGAAATCGTTCTCGAATACTCAACTGCTTTTATGACAGCGTATTAAGTCATAGTAAAATATTTGCAACTCTCATTATTTCAATAGGTTATAAATATATCAACCTATTGCATAGCTTTTTCTGAGGGGTTTGAGGTTAATAAGTTCTTTACCAGTGTCACACGACGGCGGGCTACTTCTGTCAATTGATCATTAGGGAGTTTGATAATGAGTAGCTTATTTTTAGACCATTCAGGTATTTTGATACTTTTGAGATTGGCGATGTAAGTTTTGTTGAGCCTCACAAACGCCCCGGGAGGAAGCAAGCTATTGAGCAATCCGATATTTTTGGAGAGCAGTACACGACTGCCATCCAGCAAATGAACAATGGTATAATTGCCACAACCTTCCAAAAAAGCGATTTTCTCTACATAGATAGGTTGTTTGAGCTGTAAGCGTGGGCAAATAGGAAGAGGATTCATAATAAAAAAAACGAAGGGTTGATAATGGAGGTGTTATTTGTACAAAAGAATGATACCAGAAGGGTAACCTGCCAGTTTGCATAATCAATGAAAGGCTGGAATAGAAGTTGATATCGTTCTTATCCTATCACCTACTTATCCAACCTCACCACAAAAACATCATAGTACCCCGCTGAGGTTCTGGAAATGCCTCCAAAGCTGGCAGTGCCTTCATAAAATCCAGTAACATACACATTACCAGTGGCATCTACCGCAATGCCATAGCCAATATCAGTTGGTGTACCCCCTCCCGACTGTACCCCCAGTATAGTGCCGCTGCTGTTGTATTTGGCCACAAAAACATCAGCGCCAGCGCCACCCGCTGAGGTGCTGGAAATGCCTCCAAAGCTGGCAGTGCCTACATAAAATCCAGTAACATACACATTGCCAGCCTCATCTAAGGCAATGCTATTACCTTGGTCATTTCCTATCCCCCCTTCCGACTGCACCCATTGGATAGTGCCGCTGCTGTTGTATTTGGCCACAAAAACATCAGCGCTACCCGCCGAGATTTTGTTAATGCCTCCAAAGTTGGCAGAGCCTACATAATTTCCAGTAACATACACATTGCCAGCCACATCTACCGTAATGCTATTACCTTGATCACTTCCTATCCCCCCAGCCGACTGTACCCACAGTAGGACGCCGTTTTTGTTGTATTTGGCTACAAAAACATCATAGCTCCCCGCCGAGATTTTGTTAATGCCTCCAAAGCTGGCAGAGCCTACATAAAATCCAGTAACATACACATTGCCAGCCACATCTACCGTAATGCTATTACCTTGATCACTTCCTATCCCCCCAGCCGACTGAACCCATTGGGTAGTACCACTGCTGTTGTATTCGGCTACAAAAATATCATACAAACCCGCTGAGGTGCTGGAAATACCTCCAAAACTGGCAGTGCCTTGATAATATCCTGTAACGTACACATTGCCAGCCGCATCTACCGCAATGCCAGCACCATAATCAGTCCCTGTCCCTCCTGCCGACCGTACCCATTGTGGAGTACCACTGCTGTTGTATTTGGCCACAAAAACATCATAATTCCCCGCTGAGGTTCGGGAAATACCGCCAAAGTTGGCAGTGCCTGCATAATTTCCAGTAACATAGACATTACCAGCCGCATCTACCGCAATGCCAATGCCACTTTCAGCTCCTGTCCCCCCTGCTGACTGAACCCATTGGATAGTGCCGCTGTTGTTGTATTTGGCCACAAAAATATCATCATTCCCCGCTGAGGTTCGGGAAATGCCTCCAAAGCTGGCAGTGCCTGCATAATATCCAGTAACGTACACATTACCAGTGGCATCTACCGCAATGGCAGTGCCAATATCAGTTGATGCACCCCCTGCCGATGCAATGGCAGCCATATTAGGTGTTGTTCGGGCAGGGTCGTTGGTACAAACCCATTTGCTACCATTGAACACCCGCAGGCATTTGAACGTCATGTCATAGGCAATATCCCCCTCTAAGGGGCTTGGCAATGCCAACATGGCATCATAGGTGAGTCGAGGGTAAGTGCTGCTCAAAGCGGGGGTAATGCCGCTGGGTAGAATCGTTACGTTCTGGGCAGCCATATCAGTAACGCCTAACCAAAAAATAAAAAGCGAAAGGAAATGATTTTTATTCATGATTTTGAAGATTTGATAGTGGTTTAAAAATGATGTGATACGCCAACTAAAAACCAAAGTTTGACTAAGTTACAGGGCATTAGAGCCTTCAAGCGTTTTTTGAGTGAAGCGTGTTGTAAGGGAGTAAACTTCGGAAGTTCAGAATAATCAAAGCATATCAATCAACTTTATCAATTCAGAATGATGATACGAGCGGAGTTGGAGAGAGGCCAATAGCTTTTCCATGAGTTCTTTGTCAGTCAGATTGGGGTGTGCTTTCCGTAACCACCCTTCAAAGTCAGATTGTCTTGTTTCGGACTGGGCAAAATCTGTGAAAAAATTGACGGTAAGGCGGTTGTACTCGTCATCGTCGGCTGAGTAGAGCTTGCTACAAAGCTGCCAGCCGTTGAGTTTACCACTTGCGACGGCCACTTTGTGGGCGGGTTTCCAAAAATTCATTTCTGAGGCTATGTATGCTGCTGTATTTTCGGTGGTGGTCTTCATGAAATCAACACGGGCGTATTTGTGCTGAAAAAATGCGTTGGGGTTCCAGTATCCGTCTATGTTTCGGAATATTTCGGTACGCACACGGTTTCGTAGTTGATCGCTTTTGTTGAGAAATTCCAAGAAATTACGGTCGGGATACACCTTGGCAAAGGCCGCTGCCAAGTCGGGTACAATATTTTCGAGCGCGGAGTAGTCTTTATAAATCTGTACCGTTATGAAATTATGATGCGCATCCGAACCACTCGGTAACATCACCTCGTAGTGCATCCATCGGGCTATCTTGCCCTCTTTACGCAACACCTCGTGTACTTTTCGCCACTCGCTTTCGAGTTTGAGGTATTCGGCAATTTTGCTTGGTTCCACTTTGATAAAGTCAAACCGAACCATGGGTTGCGTGGTATTGTCTTGGGCTGATGTACTCAACCATCCTGTAAAGGCAAACGATAAAACGAGCAGTATTTTTTTCATGATTTTGTAAAGTTTTTGTTTGAAATAGATTCTAAATTTTTGTGTCAAAACAAGTGACTTTGAGGACGCCATACCACCCATATTTTCTCAACTGCGGCTTTGAGTTTCTGAAATGCAGGGTGATTTGCCGAATAGAATCACTATGTCTATTGACAGTTCAAAATTGAGAAACGGATTAAATTCCCAATGACCCTAACGTACCTACTGCCCGTGTCAATGAACCTGCGGTGGTTTTGAAATAACCTGCGTTTTGTTGGCCTCCAAAAT
>JBDHXS010000252.1:0-8995 GCA_039810845.1 Runella sp.
TTTTTGTTCAGCAACATTGACTTTGGTAGGGCTCACTTCTATTTGTTCAACAAGCTGATAATTACCAATATACTGATTGTTAAGTACAACGTCAACAAACCTACTCGAGGGTGTATAAGCAAGGCCAAGCCTACGACTTAGCTCAAAACCTAATTCGTTTCTAAGCAGGCTTTTATCGGCGTAATTTGCCAATAAAACCCACTGTTTGGCTTCATTTATTCCTAATAATTTCGATTTCTTATCTAATTTTATTTTGTATGGTTTTTTAGGGAATCCCCAAGTAGAATTACCTCGCCCTCTGATTTCAGTTGCACCGCTAAAAAGTGTTTTGTTGGTTAGCCCTTCTTTGATTTCTAACGTTCCTTTTACGTAAATTTCTTTGCTCTGAATCGCCACATTATTGGTTGAAATGTACAAAACAGGCAGAGAGGTATCCCTAAATTTTACAAAATAAGACTTAATACTTCCATCTTCAGCTTTAATGTTGTATGTTACAGGGGTAGTAAAATCTTGCACATTGACGCCACTATTTTGTGGCTGATTATTGACTAAGATTTCTTTTCCTTCAAAGTTAAACGAAGGTTTTAATTTAGATAAATCTGTACCCGAAAAAGCAACAGCAAGCACAGAATCCCCTTTTATTTCGCAATAAATATCTTGAGGTAAAGAAGGATTTTGTGAAACAACAAAATTGAAAAGTTTTAATTCTTTATTGCTTGATTTTTTGTCAAATAAATCAATTTTACTGCAACCAGAAATGAGCGTAATTAAAATTAAAAAATAGGTAATCCTCTTTTGGAGTTTCATCATTGAAGGTGGATGTAAGGGAATGTAGATGAAAGAGTAAAGTGGTTAGATTTTACCCAAAGGCACTACACTATTCGCAAAGTTCGGTATCTAAAAAGATAATCGGCCAATAATAAAGTAGCTATTGCTATAATGCCCATTACGTAAACCGATGGAACTGAACTTAGGATGAGTGTGATATTGGGCAAACGATAACTGCGCTGTAGATCAGTGATTTGAGGCATAGAAGGCGTGTTTTTTAGGCTTGAAAGAATCGCAATACCCAACACCAATGCCACCGAAGCCGCAATGCCATACCAAGCTTTTTTGGAGATAATTGGCGCATAAACTGTTTTTGGCGGGGCTGTTTGAGCCAAAACTTTTTTCGTAAAATTGTCGGAAGGCGATTGTAAAGTATGGGCTTGTAACAAAGCCTTCAACTTAGGCTCAAAAGCTGATGCCTGTGAAGCCTCTGTCTCAAGCTGTTGCATAAGATTATGGGTAAAATTGGGCGATGGCGAGTCTAATTCTACCTTTTGGAGTAGATTTTTTAATGAAGCATCGTCGTTTTTTTTCATATTAAGTGGGAGTTTAGGGTACACTTACATCAAAAATTGCAGCCATTCTTCGAGTTTTTTTCTTGCCCTAAAGAGGCGCACTTTTATATTTTCGGTGGTCAACCCCGTGATTTCTTGAATTTCCTTGACCGAATTTTCTTCTAAATAATACAACGTAATCAGCAATGCTTCCATTTTAGGAAGCCGTTGAATCGCGGCCCGCACGTAGCGTTGTTGGTCGGAGGCTTGTAGCTCTTCTACTGCCGACATCGTTCTGTCAGGGGCGTATTGGTCGGTTATTTCGGGGGTAATGGGCTGGGTTTCAAGGTTGTTTTCCTTCAATTTTGACACTGCCGTTCGATATACAATCGTATAAAGCCAGGTAGAAAATTTCGATTTTCCTTCAAAAGTATGCAATTGTCGGTACGCTTTGACAAAACTCTCTTGGGCTATATCTTCGGCATCGGCGGCATTGTCCATGATTTTTAAGGCTACGGTATAAACCATGCGTTTGTACTTCTCTACCAAAATGCCAAAAGCTGCGTGGTCGCCTTTTAGTACCCTGTCTATGTGTATTTGGTCATGGTTTTCCATCTCATAGGGTTAGACAGCAGTTGTTAGCGTTTGGTTACAAAAATAGGGTTTATTTCCCCTTTAGTTGTTTTGAGAAAACTCCAAATTGAATTATCTGAGGCTGCCTTAAAAGTGTTTTAAAATATTTTGTAACCAAGTCATCAAAAAGAGGGTCACATGGGCATAACACAAAACATTTTCTAATCATGGATGAAATATTGAGAGATTGTATTGTTTCTATCACGGCCATAGCGGCTCTGTTTGGGATTCTTTATGTGCTATTTATGGCGCGTCATCGGGAGCGAATGTCTTTGATGGAAAGAGGATTGTCGCCAGCCGAGTTTAGTAACAAAAACGGAGTATTATCGGCTACGCTTCGTTACGGCCTACTCTGTATTGGTATTGCCGTCGGTATTTTGATGGGCAATTTTGCCAGCAATGTTTTTGATATTCGTCCCCAAGGTGCTTTTTTGGCAATGATATTCCTTTGGGGGGGGATTAGTCTGATTATCAGCTTTTTGATTGAAAGAAAAATAAATAAATAATCTCATATTTTACTAACATAACAGCCATGAACATATCAAAACAACTCTTCATTATCACTTTTTGGGCGACCTCTTCTTTTTGTGTAAAGGCTCAATCTAATTTATTCAAAATGCTTCAGAAACAGGATAGCCTGATGTTTGAGGTTACTTTCAACACCTGCGACCTTCGTCCGTTGGAATACTTGGTCAGCGAAAATTTTGAATTTTACCACGATAAGGGCGGCATTACCAATGGCAAACGGGGTTTTATCAACAGCCTGAAAAACGGTCTTTGTGCTCATCCGGAAAGCTATCAATCCCGAAGGGCGTTGGTAAAAGGGAGCATGGAAGTGTATCCACTGGAAAAAAACGGTGTTTTGTACGGAGCGATTCAATCGGGCAGGCATCGGTTTTATGAGAAAAGTAAAGACAAACCTGAACGGTTTGCGAGCATTGCCCGCTTTTCACACGTTTGGTTGTTGGAAGACGGTGTCTGGAAATTTGTTCGGGGACTAAGTTTTGACCACCAAAACATAGACGCTTCGGACAAGGAAGAAGTGTTGTTTGAAAACGACGCAGCGGTTGAAAAATGGTTAGCCCAAAACAACATCCCTGCGCTGGGATTGGGAATCATCCGAGACGGAAAATTGAAAGAAGTCAAAATGTACGGAAATTTAAAAAAAGGCGAGCCCGCGCCTTACGATGCCCTTTTCAATGTGGCTTCGTTGACCAAACCTGTGATAGCGATGGTGACCTTGCGGTTGGTAAGCGCCGGCAAATGGAATTTGGACGAGCCACTCTTTACTTATTGGACCGACCCTGATTTGAAAGATGACCCGCGTCACAAAAAATTAACAACACGCCACGTGCTGACGCACCAAACGGGATTTCCTAATTGGCGTTGGAACAATGCCGACAAAAAACTGGCCTTCGGTGCTGATCCTGGCACCAAATATGGGTATTCGGGCGAAGGTTTTGAATACCTACGCAAAGCGTTGGAAAAGAAATTCAAAAAACCGTTGGACGAGTTAGCCAAGGAAATAGTACTGACGCCTGTTGGCATGAATGATACCGAATTTTATTGGAATAACCAAGTCGACGAATCGCGTTTTGCCGTCGGTCATAATCCGAAAGGTGGCCTGTATAAAATCAATAAAAATACCTACGCCAATGCCGCCGACGATTTGCTGACAACGGTGGAAGATTACGGTAAGTTTTTGGTGTCGGTTTTGAACGGAGATGGATTGAGTAAGGCAGTTTTTGATGAAATGAGCGCTCATCAGGTAAAAACGAAAGATCACAAATATTTTGGACTGGGTTGGGAAATCTATGACTTTGGAAATGGTGAGTACGCGTTATCACATGGTGGGGCGGACGAAGGGGTAAAAACGCAGGTGTTTTTGCTGCCGAAATCAAAACAGGGAATCATCATCTTTACCAACGTGGACGATGGACATAAAACCTATACAGAGTTATTGAATAGGTACTTGGGAAATTTCGGACAGCAAATCATTAATATTGAAATGGGAAAGAAATAGAGGAACGTGAAATTCCAACGTTTTTGAAAAGATTGGAGTCTTAGATGTAAAAAATGAAATTATGAAAACGCGATCATTCTATTCTGCTTTGCTATGGACTACAACAATCGTGTGTTTATTAAGTTGTGAAGGATCATGCCCAGTACCTCCCAACTGTTCATTAGAGCCTGAGAGCGGGTTGTGCCTTGCTGCTTTTAAGCGGTATTATTACGATAAAAAGGAAAAAAAATGCAAAGAATTTGTTTGGGGTGGGTGCGGAGGCGTTGTGCCGTTTACGACCTTGGAGGCTTGTCGTGAATGTGAGTGTAGTAAATAATGATAGTAGTCAGGGGTGACGTAGGCCACTCCTGACTAAGTAAAAGTTACTTTAGCACTTTAATATCAAATCGGATGCGTGAATTGGGGCCGTCTTTGATAAATTCTTTAATCAGCAAGGCTCCTTTTTTCTTTTGGGCATTTTCAAACAATACGATTTTGGGACTCCTTTCATTGAAAAAATCATCCGGTTCTTCCTCATCACGAGTAATTTGTAAGGCTTTGAGTTGAGCTTCGCTCAAATTGTCGAAGGCAGGGACATTTTCTACGCTGAGCGGATTCAGAATAATGGTTTTTCCTGCGCCTGCTATTGGATTGATACCTGCCGAAGCCGCAGCATCGGGCGAAAGAAAGCGGTTAAACTCAAATTCTTCGTTGAGTCCGAAAAACAACAAATCAATGGAAGCCGCTTCCGCAGGCGAAATCTCGTCTGATTCTTTGAAGGCTTTGCGAAGGGCTGTGGAGTAAAAAATCCCTCGCTCTCCCCGGCCGTTGTAAATCCCTAACTCAACATTTTGAATATAAGCATACCCTTTGCTTGGTTTGACGGTGATCGTCTGACTGATTTTTTTGGTTTTTTTTCTGTTACTAACCTCTAACGAAATTGTGTAGGTACCCGCTTTAGAAAATCGAAAAGAAGGCTCTTTTTCAGTCGATTGGCTAACATCTGCGCCTTCCGATTGCCAGAGATTCGTGGTATTGCCAAGTGAGGAATTCTTCAGTTGCAACGTGACTGGGGCTTCCAATTCTTCAAACTGTTTAGGAATTTCGATAGAAAAGTTGGGAGTCAGTTCTGGTTCCAAATGAATGATTGTGTCTTTGATACTACTGAGACGCGAATTAGAAACCGTTAATCTGACTTTGTGGGCTCCTCCGTTTTCAAAAGTAACCGTTGGGTCTTTTTGCGTGGAAGTAGCTGGAGTTCCGCCTTCAAACGACCATTCTACTTTATCAAATCCCGCCGATGAATTAGAAAATTTGACTACTGCTGGAGCATATGCATTGCCCTCTAAGGCAAAACTGAAATCGGCTTTTAACTGAGAGTCAATGGTTATTTTTTTTTCAATTACACTGCGATTACCGTCAAAATTGTTCACTTCCAAACGGACGTTGAACGTGCCAGGCGTTTTATAGATGATTTCACCCGGCGTTTTTTTTGTGGAGGTAGACGGTTCTCCTCCTTCAAATGTCCATTGAAAAGTTTCGCCTCCGGCAGATGTATTGGTGAAAGTAACCGTGGCCGGGATGGTAAATGAATTGTTGGGCGACTGAAAATCAAAGCCGGCCGTGACGGGTAGAGCCACTTCTCTGACACAGCCTGCCAATAGGGTCAGGAGGAAGAACAGGGAAGCTGGGTAAAGAATATTTCGAAACATGAGAAAGGCGATTTAGAGAGTTAGCTTCTTATTTCAAAACCGTAACCTTTTGCGTTATTCGATTTTTTTGGGTATCCACCGACAAAATATACAGTCCTGAGTTAAGTAAGGAAGCACTTATCTTTTTATGAAACTCAGTTTGGTCTTTTTCTTCGGTTTCAAATACAATTCGCTCAGGATGAGCGGCTTCAAATAGCCTAAGCTTAAATGAAACAGGATTCTCAAACTTTAAATGAATGTCGAGATCATCGAAACTTGGATTCGGGCTTACCTTCAGGACGACATCGTCATTGTAAACGGCAATGGTTTTGGGGTAAAACTCCACAATGGAGATTGTCTTTTTCTGGTACAATTCACAGGCGGCAAAAGTGGCTTTGATACCGATGGTGTAATCGCCGAGCGTACCGATGTTGAATTGTACCCGTTCATTGGTTTTTGAGGCAACCGCCGCCTCTTTGGGTAAAATCCAATCCACTTTGGTGGGGGCAGGGTCGGAAAGATTCAGAACCACCACTGGCTCATTGCGCGGAGCGGTAGAAGCCGAAGCAAACCGAATTTTTCCATTGGTTGCGACTAGAGTGACATTGACTGCTGATTTGAACTCACACTTGGATTTATCAAAAATGGAAAGCGAGTAGCTGCCGACCTGTTGCGTTTCAATGATTGGATTGGTCGAGGTGGTTCCGTCAGGAAGTTTCCACAAATATGCACTGGCCTGTTCATGAGTAGCGTCCAACTGAATGCTTTGCCCCTGACACAACTTCTTTTCGCTCTCTATCTTGGAGATGATCGCAGCCGGACGGAGTAAGATTGCTCCTTTGGTAACAGCGCATTGATTGGCATCTGACACCTTAAACGTAAGGAGTTCGTTGCCGCATAAATTCTCAATTTTTGTGTCCCTGTCGTTTCGACCTTCCCATGACATCTGATAAGCCCCGGTGCCTCCGGTAACCGCTGCCTCGACAGAGCCGTTGCACGAATAAGAGCAGGTAGGCTGAGTTATCTTGAAGGCAATGTCCAATTTAGGCGGCTCTTTGATTTCCAGCGATACAACATCGGATTGACAGCCTGTTAAATCGGTGACAACGGCGGTGTATTTACCCCCTACCAGATTGCTGATTTTCATTCCTTTAGCACTGTTGCTCCACGTAGCTGAATAAGTGCCTTTACCGCCGCCAGCGCTGATTTCGATGCTGCCGGTTTTGTCCCCGAAACAGGTAGGTTGCGTCATTGAAACCAATTTAGCAACCACCTTTAACGGCTCGGTTAGGGTATAGTTAAAACTTCGGGAAACCTCATTGGCATCAGTGACTGTCAGTGTATATTGACCGGCAGGCAGCTTTTCAAATGATGTTTTGTTAGGTAAATACACTAAAGTGGCATTGGTTTTACTATAAAGTTGTAAGGTATATCCCGAAGCCAAAGGCACACCGCCTTTGGGAGTGACCAGCAGCGTTCCGTCTTTTTTGCCGAAACAGGAAATTTCCTTGGTTGTTTCAATGCTTGCTTCGATAATGGGCGGCTCGGTCAGCGTGAAAGATACTTCGCTGAAACAACCTACTTTTTGCGTTGCGGAGGCATAATTGGCATCATACACGCGGGCAAAATACGTCCCTCCGCGCAGGGTATTGTTTGAATTGTCGGGCAGTGCTGTTGTGCCTGAGCCATAGCTTACTCCTTTTTCGTCTACCCACTCAAACACGTAGCCGGAGGTACCGCCCTTCACCCTGATGACGCCTTGGCCATCTTTGGTTTCAAAACCGCGCGGGTCTTTTTGGGAAATTTTAGTCAATTCCACCCGTGCAGAGGGTTGACTGACGGTGATAGTTTGGGTAGGAGCAGCGCAGTTGAAACTATCGCTGACGCGGAGGCTGTACGTTGCCAAACCAACATTGGTAAGGCTATGTTTAGCACCTCTGTTGAAAGCGGTTGGGTTACCTGCGTTGAGTTGATAGAAAAAGCTTCCCGTGCCTCCTCCAGCCTCAATTTGGATGGTGCCGTCGGAGCCGCCGAAGCACTTAATATCGGTTTTGGACAAAGAAAATACGACAGGTGGGGGATTGGTGAGCGTAATGGTGCCTTCTGTACGCGCTGAAACGACTGTTCCGATGAAGGTTTCGATTACGGCTTGATAGGTGCCAGCTTCCAGGTTTTCGGGCGTAATAAAGAGCGCACTTTGCGTTAAATAGGTACCTGCCACTGTATTGTTCTTCAAAAGCGTCAACCGAATATCGGTTTCACCCGTTACGATTCTTCGGCTCAGCCCGAGGGTGATACTGCCATTTTTCCCGTTAGTGCAGGAAGGTGCTTTGGGGACCGAAGAGGTAATGGAAATAGGAGCTGGGCTGACCGTGACGGTTACTTCCGCAGTACAGGCATTTCCGCCGCCTGTGGGGGTACAGGTGACTGTGTAGGTGGTAGTAAATACGGGTGTAATGGTGCGATTATTGCCGTTTCCTGCCCCGTTATTCCAACTGACGACACCATTGCCGCAACCAACGTACGAGAGAATAGTACTTTGACCGACATTAATGCCAGGCAGTGCAGAAAATGCCGAAATAGTACAAGGAATGACGTTGATAGTGACTGACGCGTTACAAGTATTACCACCGCCGTTGGGCATGCAGGTAGCGGTGTAGGTAGTGGTAGTTGAAGGATTGACGATACGAGTGTTGCCGTTCCCAGCACCATTGTCCCAACTGACCGTTCCGTTCGCACATCCGCTATAAGACAGTGTCGTGCTTTGTCCCGCATTGAGGTTGGCAGAGGAAGCAGTAACGGAAAGATTACACACTATGACATTTACTGTCACTGATGCCATGCAAATAGAACCTCCGCCCGAAGGCGTACAGGTGGCGGTATAGGTAGTTGTGCCAGAAGGAATGACGAAAATGTTGTTGCCAGTGCCAGCTCCGTTGCTCCAACTGACTGTTCCGTTACTGCAACCTGTATAAGTGAGCGTGACGCTTTGCCCCGCATTGATAGTAGTGGCTGAAACCACTGCGGTCAAGTTACAGGAGGTGACGTTGACGGTAACTGAGGATGTACAAACAGCGCCGCCGCCGTTAGGGCTACAAGTGGCCGTGTAAGTAGTGGTAGAAGAAGGGTTGACCACCAAATTGTTTCCATTCCCTGCTCCGTTGTTCCAACTGACTGTCCCATTGCTGCAGCCTGTGTAAGAGAGCGTGACACTTTGTCCTGCGTTGATATTGGGCAATGACATCGAGGCGGTCAGATTACAACTGGTAACATTGACTGTGATGGAAGCAGTACATACAGAACCACCGCCCGTTGGTGTACAAGTAGCGGTATAAATCGTCGTAATA
>JBDHXS010000253.1:0-8994 GCA_039810845.1 Runella sp.
GGATGCTGACGAAGCGTTTGGCGCCGCCGCGTGTATCGGTTGTGGAGCCTGCGTAGCAGCTTGTAAAAATGCCTCAGCGATGCTCTTCGTTTCGGCTAAGGTGTCACAGTTTGCGTTGTTACCACAAGGCCAGCCAGAGCGTAAAATGCGTGTTGAGCGTATGGTAGCGCAAATGGACGAAGAAGGTTTTGGCTCATGTACCAACACGGGTGCTTGCTCAGCAGAGTGTCCAAAAGAAATTTCTTTGGAACACATCGCACGCCTCAACCGCGAATACTTGGGAGCTAAATTGACCTCACAAGGCGTATAATTTTTTTGCATTCTTCTAAAAAAGCCATTCTTCGGAGTGGCTTTTTTTCTGTATCTTATGATTTCATTACTTCGGCAACCCTACCCTCACAATGCCCTATTTTCTCGCTATTGGTTCTTTGTATCGGCGGGGGCAGGGCTTTTTATTGCCTTTTTTCTGATTATTTTTCAGCCTTTTGGGACAATTTATTGGCAACATCCCCACAAAAATCTGATTTTGTTTGGGTATGGGCTCGTTACATTCGTGTGTCTATCCGCCGTGAGCCTCTTCTTACCACGTTTATTGAAAAAATGGTATGCCGAAGAGAATTGGACCGTCGGGAAAGAAATTCAGGGGATAATTCTTATCTTAATACTCATATCAATAGGCAATTGGTTGTACAGCCAATGGTTCTTTGAAGCACCATTTTCTATCAAAGATTTGTTAAGGTGGATAGGCGTAACGGTGACGGTGGGTATCTTCCCCACAACAACCATTACACTGCTTGACTACACTCGCCTCCAACGAAAATACGCAACTGACAAATTAGCGATTAAAGCAGACACCGCAGCGCCTACACCTGCATCGTTGGATGTGATTACGCTAATTGCCGAAAACCTCAAAGATACGTTCAGCCTTCCTCCCGAAGATTTGTTGTTTATCGAATCCGCAAGTAACTATTCAGAAGTCGTATTTTTGAAAGAAAATAGCCTTCAAAAAATGCTCATTAGGAGTAGCCTCAGTCGCTTAGAAGAGCAGATTCAAAACAGTGACATCGTGCGGTGTCATCGCTCGTTTATTGTTAATTTAAAACAAGTAACCAAAATCACGGGCAATGCACAAGGTTATAAATTACAACTCAAAAACGTGGGTTATCCGCTGCCTGTCGCCCGTCGTTATACCGATTTGATGGCTGATTATTTCAAAAAATAGCTTGTCATTCATCCCAAAACAGGGGATAAAAGCCCCAAAATGGGTCATTTGTCCCAAAACCCAGGCAAACGTCCCTTTTTTTTGGAGAGCTATTTTTGAGCTTCTACGTTTGTGTCTGTCAAAACACAAACACGTTTTTTATGGAAGCTTTATTGAACCTAACAGCCACTGTTAAAAGAACTATTTTTGCTATTGCTGCATGTGCGGCGCTTCACTCGTTCTCGGCCTATGCGCAAACTGCCGAAAAAGATACGACAGTAGAACGTCTAAAAGTTCGGACGTCTTTTGCTAAATCTTACTTTGGCATAGATGCTTTTACGACCACAGGAGGCACCACCCAATACCTTACTCCCAATGGCCTTTCATCGGTTGATTTTGGGGGAACTACCTCTCCGCGTATTTTACTGGGCGGAACTCACTTTTGGGGGCATGCCGATTTTTATGTAGCTATTCCAGTGGCTAAATTGGGCAAAAAAATCCCTGCCGAATTGGCCAACGTTTCGTACAGTGAAGGCGTAGAAACAGGCGCACGTTTTTTCCCGTGGGCGATTGGTGAAGGCAAGTTACGGCCTTATGTTGGGGTTAGTTTGAAAGGTTTGAGTTTTGCTCAAGTTTCCAAAGGCTCAAATCTGCCCTACAAAACGGTTCCTTCGGTCGCTAAAACGGTATTCCCTTTTCAAGTCGGTGCAGTATACGCTACCAAAAAAATACTGTTTCAAGCAGGGCTCAACTACCAACGACATACCGATTTCCAATATCCTATTTCTCGTGCCCAATATGGTACTTTAGAAATATCGCCTTGGTCGTTCAATATTGGTCTGAGTTATTGGATTAACACCAACGGAGCATTAGCTTCCAAATACGGCGAAAAGTACATGAAAACGGGGGTAAAAAAATTACAAACTCACAATCGACTCAACTGTTGGTACGTAGGTATTGGACCTTCTGGAACCTTTGAAATCTCAAAATCAGAATACGTTAAAGAAAAGTACCCTTTCTTACGCCAATCAAGTCCAGGAGCACTTATTCCCGATATGGCATTGGGGCGCTATTTCCATAAATTAGATGCCAATGTGGGCATTTCTTACCGTAAATTAGGCTACGGCATGAGCGGCTACGGCGTACACCTCAATTACGAACGCCGTTCCTATACATTTGAAACCTACAAATTTTTGGGCGATTACCACGGTTTTGTGCCTTACGTAGGCCCTACCTTGGCCTACGAAGACTTGCGATTTACGGATACCGACAATGGCGTCTCAAAATCATACGAAGCAAAAAAAGTAGCATTAGGTGTGATTTTTGGCTGGGATATTCGCATTAGTCGTTCGGAAACGTGGTTGTTGCGCACCAACCTGCGCTATACGCCCAACCTCCACCTCAAAGCCGAAGGTAAAAAAGTAATGTTTGACCAAATGGAATTTAATTTTATTCAGTTTGTGTGGATGGTCGGACGAAGACAAGCGTGGAAATAACGAAAGAACCTCTCGAAAGTTGGAAACTTTCGAGAGGTTTGGTTTTGACGCGGGAACGATTATCTGCTTTTTTTACTTATACGCTTTTGGAATAAAAAATAGCAAAACACAGATGAAAGCAGTAGGATTCAAGACATCGTTACCCATCTCAGAAGAAGAAAGTTTTATTGAATTTGAAACCGCTAAACCTCAGCCAAGCGGGCACGAATTACTCGTAAAAATAAGTGCCGTTTCGGTTAATCCCGTTGATTTTAAAATACGTCAAAATTCCGCCAAAGGTACCGAATTAGATACCCCCAAAGTCATTGGCTGGGATGCCACAGGAGTGGTAGAAGCTGTAGGAGAAAAGGTAAGTTTATTTCAAGTAGGCGATAAGGTGTATTACGCTGGAGACATCACCAAGCCAGGAAGTAATTCGGAATACCAATTGATTGACGAGCGAATTGTAGGAAAACAACCGTCCACGTTGTCCGACGAGGCGGCAGCGGCCATGCCCTTGACCGTACTTACTGCTTGGGAAATCTTTTTTGACCGAATGCGCCTTTCGGTCGAGCGCGACCAAAACAAAACCTTGCTTATCATTGGAGGAGCAGGAGGGGTCGGTTCGATTGCCATTCAAATAGCAAAAAAACTACTTGGCCTCAAAGTAATTGCCACGGCCTCGCGACCTGAAACTATTGAATGGTGCCAAAAAATGGGGGCTGACTTAGTGGTCAATCACCGAAATTTGGTAGAAGATGTACGAGGCGCAGGGGTTCAGTTCGTTGATTTTATTGTTGATTTTGTGGATACCAATGGCTATTGGGATGCCATGGCCGAACTCATCAAACCACAAGGACACATTGCTTCTATCACGGGCAGTGCGGTACCTGTAGCACTTAACAAACTCAAAAGTAAGAGTGTAAGCTTTTCGTGGGAGTTTATGTACACCCGTTCGACCTACCAAACCGATGATATAATAGAGCAGCATCACATCCTCAACCGCGTGGCGCAGCTACTCGATGAAGGGATATTGTTTACCACTCATACTCACACGCTTCACGGATTATCGGCCAAAACACTCAAGCAAGCCCATGCCCAACTGGAGTCGGGTACAACCATCGGAAAATGGGTGATTAAGTACTAAGTTGAATCCGCTATTTACCCAAAATAGTCCAGAAATGTATTCTTTTTAGACCGAGTTGACCCAGTTGAATCATACTCGTTTTGTAAAAAAAATACAAAAATTTTTGCAACCAATTGTTTGCGTGTTATATTTGCAACCGATTGGTTTCTTTTGTTTGAAAACTTATTAGCAATTATGAAAAAAATCGACCAATGGCTGACCCAACTTAAAAAAGTATGGAAGAGCCGATTCACTCAGTTAGATGAAGTACTATCAACTTTAAAAAAACAAAAACAGCAATGAGTACCCGTTTTCTCTTTGATTTTTCAGTAAACAAAGCAAATAATACTATCCACGTAAAACGTGAGTTTGCCGCAGAGTTGGACTTGGTTTGGGAAGCGTGGACCAATCCCGAACTGCTCGATCTTTGGTGGGCTCCGAAACCGTATCGTACCCAAACCAAAAGCATGGACTTTTCAGAAGGAGGCTATTGGCACTATTGTATGATTTCACCCGAAAATGAAGCGCATTGGTGCAGAGCTGATTATCAAAAAGTGGATTCTAAAAAAAGCTTTTCAGGGCTCGATGCTTTCTGTGATGAAAATGGGACTGTCGTGCAAGATTTCCCGCGTTCGTTATGGAACAATGTATTTGCAGAAAAAACGAACCAAACCACTCTCGTTGAGATTACAATTTCGTACGATTCGCTGAACGACCTCGAAAAAGTGATTGAAATGGGCTTTAAAGAAGGCTTCTCGATGGCGCTCGAAAATTTGGATCAGTACTTGGAGACGCGGTGTCAATAACAATGGCACTATGTACTACGTCCCATTGAAACCGAGATAGGGAAGAAGAATGGCGTTGTTCAGGAGAAGTTTTCCTAAAGAGCGATTTTAACCATTGGAATAGCCGAAAAATACGAACACTAAGCTGGGTTAGCTGATTGAGCAACCAAAACCGCCGAGTCCAGCCTTTTGGGCCAACAATGGAAGCATTGACGTACTGAGTGGAACCGATTGTAAAGTGTCCGTGCGCTTCGTGGATGTGCCCAAACACGTGCAAACGTGGTCGAACTCGATATTGGATAATGCCGAGTAAGTCGCGGCAGCCTTCGTGCGTGCCTTGGCTCGACGTATCGAGAATGCCAAAAGGAGGGCAGTGAGTTAACAACACATCCGTATGAGGAGGGATAATTTTCCAATGGCGGCGGATGTCGCTTCCTCGCTTACGATTAAATGCCCAATCATGGTATTGCGGAGAGATGGGCGAACCCCAAAAAAATAACCCTTCAATTTCGACACCGCTATCTTGAAGGTAATGAGCATTTGTCAATAATGCTTGTGTTTTTTGGGGTGATTTTTCAAAACAAAAGTCATGGTTACCAGCTACCACGACTTTATATTTGTGAGGTAATGTACCTAGCCAAGTATTAAAATCGGCTACTTCACGCGCATCGCCAGCCACGGTAATGTCGCCAGCGTGAATAAGAATATCCCCATCGGGGATAGACATCGCTCGATGGAGGTTGTGCGTATCAGAAATACAGACGATTTTCATGGGCATTACTTACAACTCAAAGCTTTCCTCTTCTTCCTCAAAAAACAAGTAATTTAAGAAATCGCAATAGGGCTTGATAAGGCGGCAACCGTTGACGATTTCCTGCGCAAAGTGCGGCGAAGTTACTTCAGCATCGGCGTATTTGTGCATGAAAAAAAGCTGTTTGCGTTTCAACAGTGCGATGTCGGGATGGTTTTCTGGGTAGCCTTTGGGCATCCGCTGTAGGCTTTCCCCCCACGCTTCGGGGAAGTACGCTTTAAACTCAGGGGCTTCAATGATACTTTTTAAAGCTTCTGGGTTAAAGTCAATCTCTTGCCGAAACTTCGCCAGTTGTTTTGGCGTAGGGTTCCACATTCCAGCGCCCAAAAACGATTCTCCAGGCTGGATATGCAGGTAAAAATCAATCCGCCCCGAGTGCCGACCTCCTGGGCCAACCGCTGCCGAAAGCCATTGTTTATAGGGGGCTTTGTCTTTGGAAAAACGAATGTCGCGGTTGATACGAAACAGGCAATCTTTGGGTTCGGTGTTGGGGAGGTTTTCAAATTCTCCTACGCCTTTGATAAGGTCTTTCACCAATGCCTCCATTTCTTTTTTGGCGGCGTCATAGCGCTTACGGTGCTCAGTAAACCACTCACGGTTATTGTTTTCGGCTAGTTCTTGAAGAAACTCAAGGGTAGATAGTGTCAACATCAGATTTCGTATTTTGGCCTAAAAATAGCAATTTTGTCGCGCCCAAACGTAGGTCTGTCCAAAAGGCAGCGGAAAAGGGAGAACGTCACTAGTACAAACAATACACAATGGCTCGAATATTAACAGGTATCCAGAGTAGCGGTAAACCACACTTAGGTAACATTTTGGGCGCCATCTTGCCCGCGATTCAGTTGTCGGAAAAGTCTGATAACGAGTCGTTTTTGTTTATTGCAGATTTGCACTCCCTTACGACTATCAAAGATGCGAAAGTGCTCCAAGACAATACCCGTGCCGTAGCGGCGGCGTGGCTTGCGTGTGGTCTTGATACCGATAAAGTGGTGTTTTATCGTCAGTCGCGGGTGTCGGCCTATCATACCGAGCTAACGTGGTATTTGTCGTGCTTGACGCCTTATCCGATGTTGGCTAATGCGCACTCATTCAAGGACAAGGCCGACCGCTTGGCCGATGTCAACGCGGGTTTGTTTGTGTATCCTGTGTTGATGGCCTCGGATATTTTGCTTTATGATGCCAATTATGTCCCCGTTGGTAAGGACCAAAAGCAGCACCTTGAAATGACCCGCGACATGGCGGAGGCGTTTAACCGTACTTATGGCGATACATTTGTGATTCCTGAGGGGAAAATCGACGAGCGTTTGATGACCATCCCAGGCATCGACGGACAAAAAATGAGCAAATCGTACGGTAATTACATTGACCTTTTTCAATCAGAAAAAGAGTTGCAGAAAGTAACCAAGAAAATCTTGTCGGACTCGACCCCGCTCGAAGAACCCAAAAACCCTGAAACTGACCTTACGTTTAAGCTGTATTCGCTCATTGCCAGCGAAAGTGATATTGCAACCATGCGCGAAAATTACTTAAAAGGTGGGTATGGCTATGGTCATGCCAAACAAGCATTTTTTGAAGCCCTAAAAACGCGTTTTGCCAAAGAGCGAGAGATGTTTACGTATTATTACGAAGAAAATCCTGCGGCACTCGAACAAAAATTGCAAGAAGGTGAAGAAAAAGCGCGTGCAATTGCCTCTAAAAAATTAGCCGAAGTACGAGAGAAAATAGGGTTTTCTTAAAAAATGCTTCACGAAATACAGCAACTTGATACTCAGATTTTCCTCATACTCAACGGGCTTCATTCTCCTTGGGCTGATACATTTATGTATTGGGTCACACAGCGTAATACGTGGATTCCGTTGTATGCTTTGCTAATTATTTGGTTGATTTGGCAGTACAAACAGCGGGCAGCTGGAATGATTGCGAGCCTTATTTTAACAATTGTCGTGGCTGACCAAACGGCATCTACGTTGCTGAAACCGTGGGTAGAGCGCCTGCGTCCTTGTTATGTCTCCTATTTACAAAATAAGGTACATTTGGTCGTGGAGAGTTGTGGAGGTACGTATGGTTTTGCCTCCTCACACGCAGCCAACAGTTTTGGATTAGCCATGACTCTTTGGCTGCTTTGTGGTACGGTCGTCCCGACGGTCAATATTCCCACAAAAAAAACAGTTACCAATAATTATAAAAAGTGCCTGTGGTGGTTTTTTCCATGGGCTGCTGTGGTTTCTTATAGTCGTATTTATGTGGGTGTTCATTATCCTTTTGATGTAGTGGCAGGGGCATTGATTGGGTGTGTAGCAGCGTATTTGTCGGTATGGGTAATACAAAAACTAATTTCTTTGAGAAGATACTAACCTAAACCTATTGAGCGTATTTGGTTCATAAGATGTTACAAAAATCAATAAAGTCTGCACCATCAAATTATAAAATTCATGAAAAAATTGTTATTCCCTTTGGCTATCTTGGCCTTCCTTTCTTCTTGTACAGTAAGCAGAAACTCCATGCGAGAAGCCAACTATCAGCTTTGGCTTCACCATGAAGATTTAGAGCTTTCATCTCAAGTGATGGGAGAAGCCAAGCAAACTAAGGTATTGTTGGTGGACTGGAATCGGGTATTTGGTCGCCAATGGGAATTTGGACAATTTGGAAATCTTCCCAATGACCCTTTTTCTCCCCAACTCAATGGTAATGTGTCGGGTGTGGGTACGACCGAAAGTGCAGCCATTAATTTTGTAGTGAATGGAATCATAGGAATTAATAATGTATCGAGGGTAGAACAAATGGCTATGTACGATTTGATGAGGAAAAATCCTGGATACGACATGATTATTTTTCCACAGTTTGAGGCACGCCGCAAATGGTTCATAATCGGTTCAAAAACCAATGTGCTGGTCAAAGCACGGCTGGCAAGATTGAAACCTACCAAATAATCTCCCGCTCAAATTTTGCTTCTAAGTGGTTTTTGTCAAAGATTTTTCCTACTTTTGCGGAAATTTTCTTAGGGCATGGCCTCCTTCAATCCAATTAAAATATTTTCTGGTTCGCAGTCCAAATACTTGGCAGAAAAAATGGCACGTCACTATGGTAGAGACTTAGGCGGCTATAATCTGCGTAAATTTAGTGATGGCGAACTATCGCCAAGTTTTGAGGAATCTTTGCGTGGTTGTGATGTTTATTTGGTACAATCCACTTTTGCATCTTCCGATAATTTTATGGAGCTTTTGCTGATGATTGATGCAGCAAAGCGCGCTTCTGCCCATGAAATCACGGCTGTGATTCCTTATTTTGGATATGCTCGGCAAGATCGAAAAGACAAGCCTCGTGTACCTATTGCGGCCAAATTGGTAGCCAATTTGTTGACTGCCGCAGGTGCTGAGCAAATCATGACACTTGACTTACATTCAGGAGCTATTCAGGGCTTTTTTGATATTCCTGTGGTACATCTGGAAGGTTCAAGCGTGTTTGTTCCCTACATAAAAAGTTTGGGGTTAGACAATTTGGTAGTGGCTTCTCCTGACGTAGGAGGTGCAGCACGAGCACGTAACTTTGCTAAATTTTTCAATGCCGACATCATTCTTTGCGATAAATACCGCAAA
>JBDHXS010000254.1:0-8973 GCA_039810845.1 Runella sp.
GCTTGTAGGTAAGGACGAGAATGGATGGAATAACCCGCTGATTTTGCGAGTATTTGCTTTAGTTCGGCAATAAGTTCCTGTTTGAAAACTTGTAAATCGTCTTTTGTTAGAATTTCTACGGCCATTTTTTGAAAGTTTACGGATAAACACTGCCAAAGCCCTTGCGCACAAGGCTTTGAATGAGTCCTTTTCGAAAAGTCGTCACAAATCTCTACGAACGATTTTGATATTTTTCCCAAGGTATCACCCCATGGGGTCAAATTTTTTAGCGAATGGCTTTGGCTACTACCTTCGCTGAAAGCTCTTTGAGAAATACGTCTGGCGTTTTTTTCGGCTTTTAATGTCTTGCCAAATCCGATTGGGGTCTTGCGTGAGTTTAACCCCAAAACACCCCGCCAATCCATTCGTCAGGGCAGTCAGTGAAATATCTCCCCCGTTGAAGGCTTTAATTTCATAAAGCGAATAAACCAATTCCACAAACGCCACTTGTTTCTCCGTCCACATCAAAGTAGTGGAGGCTTGGGTTACCGCCAAGGGCTTGGCTGAGTCGCTTCTTTTATGAAGGTATTCTTCAAAGTAGAGTGCCGCAATGACGTTGGCGTACATTTCCAGTTGCGGACTTTCGACATGACACATATCTGCCTCAAAATAGGTGTCCCCGTTGCGATAACAGACGAATAATGACTGGTATTTTTCAAAAAAATGGTGAAGATACTCAAAGGCATTTTGGAGGTATTTGTGCTTGTGTTCGACCGCCCCCAACGGGAAGTGTAGTTCAAATTGCCAAATGCTGTAAGCCAATTTGGCTTCGACTAAAAGGGGTAAATACGTCTCTTTAAAAAAGGTAAATTGGGCCGAAAAATCAGCTTGATACTGTTTGTGAGCGTCAGCTATGAAGGCATTCATCTAAGTAATGATTTGGGTTTAATAATTGCCTATCGCTCAAGCAAATTCAACGCCAAATTATTGCCCTGTCTGGCTCCTTATAGTACTATTTCACTGCCACTGTCCTGAGTTGATCCCGACGAATGACCGTGACTTCCAAGGGCGTTTTGCCTCGATTGAGGGCAAACATCACTTCTTCGTATTTCAAATAGGTAAACTCGCAAAACTCCCCCACCGATACGTGGGTCTTGGCGGGTTTACCCTTCTCTTTGCGAATTTTACGAATCAGCCGATAAGCGGAGGCTTCTGAGCAGCCAAGCATGGCTACAATGTCGGATGCGTACAAAACTATCCGTAATGGTGTCATAAATAAGCACGGTTGGTCATCATTCACGCAAACTAACGGCTTTCGGCCTTTAGCCTGTAATGTTGTGTCAAAATTAACCAATAAACAGCACATGAAACGATTACTTTTTTGCATTCTTTGGACAGTAACCCTATCGGTAACTTACGCTCAATGGCCGCTGATGCAAGGCCGCGTTGTTCGAGTTTTGGACGGCGATACCTTTGAGTTGCTGCAAAATTCTACCAAAGTCCGCTGCCGTATCGTAGAAATAGATGCCCCCGAACTCAGTCAACCCTTCGGAAAATCGTCGGGGGACTCGCTACGAAAATTATTGCTGAATCAGTGTATCACTTGTCGCCCTCTGGCACACGACTATTACCATCGTTGGTTAGTGAAAGTAACCCACCTCAACGGCCATCCGCTTACATTAGATAGCCTGCTTATCGCCAAAGGTTGGGCATGGTCAGTACGAGGCTGGAACTTGAAGGGCTATGATGCCAATGCCGATCTCCTTCAAGCCGATGCCCGCTGGTACAATCGCGGCCTTTGGGCTTGCCCCGCACCAGTCCCTCCTTGGATATGGCGACACCTCAGCGTAACCAACCGCCGTAAGATAAATACCTGCGCAGCTCGCTAATAAGCAGCAGAGTAAAAGTTTTGGAGTACAATGAAATTCCGTAATTATTTAATTTTCAAACGGATAACAAGTGCTTTAGCACTTAGGTAAATGAGCAGAATTAGTTTTGATTATTTATGACATAAGTAATTGATAATTTTCAAATTTTCAAATTTTCAAATTTGAAAATTTACTTAAATTCCCCTTGTCCAATGTCCATCGTCACTATCACCTACAACCCCACCGAAAAGCGGTTTTACCTGCCCTATACGTATCAAACGAAACGGAAATTAGTACGGAGTGCAGACCCAAAAGTAAAAACGGTTCGCTCCTTAGCTACGCAGCTCTTGCGGGCAAAAGGAAGAGGAGTTACCCAGTTTTCATGGCAACAAACCGTCGAAAGCCCTGTTTTTTCGTTGGAGGGCAACTACAACGAGAGCTACCTGTATCGTTTTGAGAATGGGAATCCCCTAACAGTCACTTCGGGTACGCTTGTAGATGTAATCCGCTATCTGTACACGCTTTCCCGAAATGGCTCCGAATACCACCGCAACGCCGTTAAAAATTTCCAGTTTAATATCAATGTCTCATAAAATGGCCTCCTAAAAAGCACCTAAACTCATCATTTATCTCTTATCATTCATCACTATAAAATGGCAACCCTCACCTACAACCCCACCGCCAAACAATTTACGCTGTCTTACAGCTACACCAATGCCAAAGGCAAAGTAAGGGAAGTGAACCCCAAACCGCGGGGTCTCGTCGCCTTGACCAACCAAATCCTCAAAGCCCAAGAACGGGGCGTCACCGAGTTCACGGGGAATGTCAGTAGTCAAGACCTCTCAACCCTCGATGCCGTCGCCACGGTGACGGGTTCGGGGAGTAATTTTATTGTTACTATCATCGGCTATGGTGGTGAAACATCCAACTTTCCCACCGCAGGCGCAGCCTTGCGCGAATTAGTCCGCCTCGGCAAAGAATACTCCGACCCGCTTTTCCGCAAAGCCCTCCGCAAAAAACAAGTCACTATCAACCTCGGAACGTAGGAACTCATAAAGCGAAGAGGTTAGGCAAAAAGAACGAAATGGGCGTTAGCCCTTCTTTTCTAGTTCTCTCGTGAAGTGCCTTGTAGTTTTCGGTGACGCGAAGCGGCATCGCAGCGGCGCACCGTCCCGACGAAGGAGGGAAGAAAAGTACAGAGCACTGAATGAGAGAACGGGGCCATGCGGCCAGGAGCAACTACAAAAAACGCTTGCTCCACAACTGAAATGCGCTCCTAAAACTAAAATAGTTCCTAATTCACTAATTTAAAAGACAACCATGGCAAAAAACACAGGTGTTATCCAATTACAAGGTAATCTGGGTAACTTAAACTTCACAAAAAGCGGCCAAGTCCGTCAAAAACCCGCGTCGCGCACCGTTACCGCTGAGCGCACGTTGGAAAATAACAGCGAATTCAGCACGCAAGCCAAAGCTACTTCTCTGCTTGGAGAAGCCTTCCGTAGCTGCATTGCCAATGCCAAATCCCGCGATTGGCACAACCGTCTCTCCAAAGTAAGTCGAGAAGTCATGAAACTCGATTTGACCAACCCCCGTGGCCAGCGTGGCATCATTGACGACGAAACTTCCCTCTACCAAGGGTTCGATTTTAATGGCAATGCCCCTATCGGTCGGGTAATGTATGCCCAAATCAGCACCACCCTCGACCGCGCCACAGGCGTCTGTCAGGTCATTATTCCTGCCTTGACACCAGCTGTTTCGATTGCTGCACCACAAGGAGCGACCCACGTTCGTTACATTGCTTGCTCGTCTGAAGTGGACTTTGAAAATGGTACTTTGAGCGCGAAAGATGCGGTTTCCGCCTTTGTAACGCTTAATAACTTGCCTCAAGCAGCCATCACGCTTGATTTAGGCGTTGCTGAAAACGCCGCCAGACCTATTTTTATTGGGGTAGGGTTGGAGTTTTATCAGGAGGTCAACGGCCAAAAGTACCTGCTGCAAAATGGCCAGTTCAACCCTTTTCAAATTGTCACCGTGGATACTGGAGTAGTGTAATCGTTGGGTAGCCCCAAGCAAAAAAGCCAGCGTTATTGCTGGCTTTTTTGCTGAGATTCAAAGATTAAATGCTCATGGTTTTGGATGCTATTTTGGAACGTTTAGGTTTACCTGTCAAATTTAATAGTTCAACCATCAATACCCGTTCAATGTCTATCAAGGTTTCAATGGTAAAGTTATGCGTTCCACTTAACCATCAAAAGCTCATCTATTCTGCCCATCTTTTGGATTTTCAACGCTTTCCAAATAAATCTTGATACCAACCCCACTCAACTTGGCTAACTTCACTAATCGAAATTTTACTTATAACTTAATTTTTGTAAAGGTAATATGAGCCAGGGATAAACCCAGCATGTCGGTTACAATATCCCTCCATAATCCCTACATAATTGCTTTGACCATCAATTTCTTCTTGACAAAGTACAACAATTCGAGGCTATCTAAAATACCTAAATGTGAGAGAAATTCGTCAAATAGCGAGGTATCACAAAACGCTCTCTCAAAGCCTTTTCAAGTACGGTTAGAAGTCCTTACTGACAAAATATTTAGCTTAACCCTATATTTTTCAACAAGTTTAAGCCAAGTATTTGATTATAATCAGCTAAATCTATCTATTTTTACATAGATTTAGCTGATTATATTTGATTTGTATGAATAATATCATTGGAAGAGAAGCAGAAAAAAACATTTTAAAAACAGTCATTAACAGCCAAAAGGCAGAGTTTGTGGCGATATATGGCCGTCGTAGGATTGGGAAAACCTACCTAATCAAACAGTTTTTCGACAATCATTTTACTTTCTATCTCACTGGCACCGCTCATACAGATAAGCAACAACAACTTATCAATTTTTTCAATGCTTATAACCAATATGCAGCCTCACCGCTTCAAAAAGTACCCAAAACTTGGTTTGAAGCATTTGAAGCTTTGAAAGCCTTAATTCAGAATAGCGACAAGGCTATTCAAGTAGTTTTTTTGGACGAACTTCCTTGGCTTGATTCTCCTAGGTCCAATTTTGTGGCTGCACTGGAATATTTTTGGAATAGTTTCGCTTCCACACACAATACCCTCAAACTCGTTGTTTGTGGTTCAGCTGCTTCTTGGATGCTCAATGAACTTATCAACAACAGAGGTGGACTTCACAACCGAGTCACCAAACGAATGGCGCTAAAGCCCTTTACGCTCAAGGAAACCGAACAATTTTTGCACGCTAAAAATATCTTTTTGGAACGTTACCAAATCGTAAAACTTTACGCCATCATGGGAGGTGTTCCTTACTATCTCAATGAGGCAGAAGTAGGGCAAAGCGTATTTCAAATCATTGATAATGTATGTTTTAACGAAAACGGCTTACTTCGTAATGAATACCAGCAACTTTATTATTCACTTTTTCAGAAAGCCGATAAACACATTGCAATCATCGAAGTCCTCAGCAATAAAGCCAAAGGACTGACCCGAGAAGAAATCGTAGCTTTAACCCATATCTCCAATGGCGGTACTTTGACCAAAATCCTCGAAGAATTAGAAATGAGCGGGTTTATCAAAAAATACACTCCTTTTCTGAAAAAATCAAAAAATAGCCTCTACCAACTCACTGACCCTTACTCTTTATTCTACCATAAATTCATCAAAAATACCAAAAGCAGTAGTTCTAATACCTGGAGTAACTTGCTCGACAGTTCCGCCTATCGGGCGTGGAGTGGCTATGCTTTTGAGTACGTGTGCATGAATCACATTGGACAAATCAAAAAAGCATTGGGCATTTGGGGCGTTTATACAGAAGAGTCGTCTTGGTTGAGCCAAAAGAGCGAAAAAGGAGCGCAGATTGATTTACTCATAGACCGCAAAGACGGCATCATCAACGTTTGTGAGATCAAGTTTGCCAATGCCGAGTATGAAATCACCAAAGAGTATGCCGCCCAACTCCGCAATAAACTCAATACCCTAAAGACAGAATCAAAAACCCGAAAAACAGTATTCCTGACAATGATTACTACTTTTGGCGTAAAACCCAATCAGTATGCTTTGGGATTAGTCCAAAACTCCATCACAATAGATGATTTGTTTGAATAAACTCCTTACAAAAAAAGCCGCAGCAATCAGCCTCGGCTTTTCCTCAATACAGTTACCCAAAAATTTCCAAAAGCCCGATAGTGGGCAATGAGGAAAGTCTTAAATCAACTTCTTAAATGCCTACGAATTTCTGCTGTTCGTAGGCTTTCCAATCTACGGTACTTTGGCTCACGGCCGCCGTTACTGCCCCAGCCGTCACCAAATACCCTGCAATGGTCGTCAAGGTCGCAGGAATCGCTACGGGTGCTGCCAATAACGTCCCGCCAATCGTACCCAAAAGTAGTCCAACGGTTCTGACCACTCTAAAAAACCGTGGTGTAGGTGCTTTCAGCCGCTCCACCACATTCAATTCCTGCATCTTTTGCATGATAAAACAAAGTTTAAGTATGACTGCCAATAGATAAAACTCAACCCGAAAACATATCATAAAAATCAAGATAAAACCAAATCACCCCCCAAAAAACCAAACGCAACTTCGTTGCTTCCTTTTCCAGTCCTTCGTTTCAATATCAGAGTACCCCAATCCCAAATCGCCCCATAAAATTCAAGATTAGACCCAATTAAAAATCTATAAAAAACCAAACGCAACTCCGTTGCTTCATTTCCAGTTCTCTCGTGAAAAGCCTTGTAGTTTTCGATGGCGCGTAGCGACAGTCCGACGTAGGAGGACAGAAAAGTACACAGCTTTGAAGGAGAGAACGAGGCCCAGCGGCCAGGAGCGACCTCTTCCAAATAGAAACTTCAACAAAGCCTAAAATATCGCAATCGGCCTCAACAATTCCCCCTTTGGGGGGTAGGGGGCTATATGATTCGACACCACTGCCTCCTCCTTCTCCCTCAACTTCTTATGAACCCCTTCCCCCTTGACCTTCACCCAACGCGGCGCCGAAGTATTCGCCCCCACCGTCACAAAATCCTCCACCTCCTCATCATCTTGCCACTCAGCTACCAACTCACAATGATGCCGAACACCACCCGTGCGCTGCCGCCATGTAAAAACAGCCACATCACCGCTTAGAGGAACTTTTTTGTCCCGAATAGGCCCTTTGTTCCACACTATCCGATTCGGATACTTCATCCAACTATACGCCACCGCGGGAGCTTGCACGTTTGCGTTGATACCACATTGCCGATACACCCACTCAATAAACGCCCCACAGTAAGGCGTCCCTTCGGGCAAATGCAAGATTTTGAGATACTTCCTTACCTCCACCCCATCATTCCGCCCCGTCCGCTCCCGTACATGCGTCTGCCCCAATGCCACCTTCACCAAACACTTTCTGGTATCGCTTTCAGCCAGCTTTCGGTCATCAGCAGACAAAGAAGCCGACTGCCGATGGCTGATAGCCGACTGTTTTATCCCCCCTTTGGGGGTTAGGGGGCTTACCACTTGACCGTAAGCAACGTCACAAAACCCCAGAAAAAAAGCCCAATAAAAAAACACGTAACGCATACCAATTGCCAAGGTTGAAGTTCTTGAAGATGAGTTGAAAAATCCTGTTCCGAAGCACGGTCATTGACAAAATACTGGTGCAGATACGGCACAAAATACCGCAAAGCCTTTTCCACCAGCAGCAATGCCGAGAAAAACACAATCACCGAAAGTAGCAACTTTTGCAAGCCCGCCGCATCAATCGGACGCATCGAAAGGTCATTAATCACCACGTAGTTATACAACGCCCCCGCTATCAGCCCCAACAATAAAATCCACGTCATACTTTTCATCCGCCCGACCGTATTGGTGGCTATTGGTTGAAAATGAGATTTTTGCGCCGCCTCCTGCTTTCGAGCAATTGCCTTGCGCAATGCCTCAAACTGCGCTTCCAATTCTTCCAAAGAAGGCTCTTTCCCCTTCCCATTCATCGAAAACCCTCCCGTTTCCATCATCGTACTCTGTGTTTTAGCCATAACTATTTGAATTTGAATAAAAAACGAACCAAAATCTCAATCATGCCATGCCCTGCGTGCCTCCCAACCCCAATGCAACTTTGTTGCTTCCTTTTCCAGCTCACAACTGATAGTACTCAAGAAAAACACGTCAAAAATCCAACGCAACTCCGTTGCTCCCTTTCCAGCCCTCTCGTGACGGGGCCGCCCGCGCGGACGCCTTGTAGTTTTCGGTGGCGCGTAGCGACATCGCAGCGGCGCACCGTCCCGACGTAGGAGGGAAGAAAAGTACACAGCGTTGAAGGAGAGGGCGAGGGCCAGCGACGGGGCCGCCCAGGCCGTGAGCGAAACGCACAAGCCATAAACAATAACATCACAAAACAATCCCCTAAACCCATTACCCCAAACAACCCCGCACCAATTGCCCATTCCTGCCCAACAAATTCCGCTCAACCCCTATCATCCCTGACACTCTCAATCCAACCACGGCCCCAATCTCCCTAATTTCGTCAAACAGTCATCCAAGTCTTATGCACATTGCGATACTGGAGGACTCATCAAAAAATCGTTTACCTATTAACAGCTTCTTGTATGTCTTTTAATCCCTCACATGGCATCGCTATTTTACGGCACTATGGCATTTTTGTCAACATTGCAGGTGCTCATTCACCCAACAGCAGCATTTTCACCAATTGGGAGGAGTTTTACCAATGGTTTCAAAACTACGCTGCCACTCACCCCGAAGCCAAATTCCACCTCATTGGTTGCGGCGACGGCTATAACCTCGATGCCCCCTTCCGCATTGAATGGTTTGGTGCTGGCGTATCTCCCGTTGAACATCGCAATACCTGCACCCTCAGCCGTTGGCATCCCGAATCAGGCACTTACGTTGAAATTAGCCCCGAGCTTACTACCCACGGCACGGCAAAAGCCACCCTCGACCGCCTTCATTTTATCTATTCCAACGGCACCGAAGGCCACCGTACCGCCATCGCCACCTTCAACATCGACGCCACCTTCATCAACCCCGACGGCACAGCAGTCTGATTTGGAAAGGCAATCTAACCTAACGCGACTCTGTCGCTTACTTTCCCAGCATCCTGTTTTGACAC
>JBDHXS010000255.1:0-8958 GCA_039810845.1 Runella sp.
CGTTTTTTTTGTCCTTTTTTGTATTATATTGTTATTGTAATTGTAGATTTTATTTTTTTATATGTTGCATTCATTTATATATTTATACTTTTCTAGTTCAAATTATTCTTTAAGAACGAGTTGCGCGTTGTCAGTAGCTATCCCTTTATTTCGCATTTTGCTGCTAACGTTCCCTGCCTAGGCGCCGGGCCTTTGTGTGGTTGGCCCTGTGCGTCTGGACACAAAGGCCTGGCAGCTTAGGCAGTGTGTGTGCCCTGCATGAGCAGTGCACACCAGTCTCAAAGCTTTAGAAGATAAACTTCCACCACGACGCTTTATGCGGATACATCGGTCGTTTATTGTTTCACTAGACAAAATCAGTAGCCTTACTCGTAACAGTATCCAAATCGGTAATGTCACTATTCCGGTCAGCGACCAGTACAAAGACACTTTCAATCAATTTTTGAGTAAGTGGTCGTAAGTGTAAAAAAGCACAGGGGAAGCATTGCCTCCCCTGTGACCTCTTCACTTATTTTATCTAAAAAATCTTTGAATTTTCAGTCAGGAGTAGCAATAAAAATTTAAGTGGGTGTGGTTTATGCCCTAAAAATGCACAACGGGCATTTATTCTAAAAATAAAAAAATATAAATGCCTGTTTTTGCTGGTCAAATCGGGAGTTCAGGAAGTTGAATGTTATTTCCCCAGCCATTCTTTAAAATCAGTGATTCGGTCGCCGCTTACAAAAACTTCCTGTTTGTGAGGAGGCATCAGATCTAATTTAAGTTTCCCACCCGAATAAGCATGGGCTGTATGAATGGCCGATAGAGAAATCAGGAAAGAGCGGTTTATTCTGAAAAAATCATGGGGGTTCAGCAATTGTGTGAGTTTATCAAGGCTATAATCAATTGTGAGGCGTAGTCCTTCATAGGTTGTGAGAAAAGTAGTTTTGTCCTCAAACGAAAAATAGGCGATTTCGGAAGTATTGATACTCCGCAGTTTAGACCCAATAGATACCATAAATCGGGTTTTATAGGTAGAAGTTTGGCTTTTGGTTAGAAGCTGTTTGAGAGCTTCAAATTCGGGAAAATGGAATGGGGGGGCTTGATGAATTTTTTTAAATTTATTGAGGGCAGCAGCAAGCTCATCGGCATCAACGGGTTTGAGCAAATAGTCAATGCTATTGGCTTTGAAGGCTTGTAACGTATATTCGTTGTAGGCAGTTGTAAAAATGATAGGGGTAGAGAGCTGTAATTGCTCAATAATGCGAAACCCCAAATCATCTTCTAAATGGATGTCCAAAAAAATCAAATCGGGTTGTGTATTGTAAGGGTCTTTGAGCCATTTAATGGTTTTATTTACAGAAGGAATGTGGGCCAGTACTCGGATAGTTGGGTCGTACCGATGGAGTAGGCTTTCTAAACGCAGCGCAGTTAGTTTCTCATCTTCTACAATCAATACATTCATGAAAGAAACGGAATTTTGACAATAAAAGATTCATCTTTTTCAGTAACCAATACGGGTTTTTCGGTCAGCAATTTATAACGATTTATGATATTTTGAAGCCCTAAACCTGTCGAGGGTTCATTTTGGGGACGGGGTTGTATCCAGTTGACCACTACTAAATAATTTTCTCTGGATTGAAAATATACCACCAATGGCTGTTCGTCGGACATGCGGTTGTGTTTTACGGCATTTTCTACCAACAATTGCAGCGTTAGGGGAACAATCGAATAGCTCAGTTGGTCAGATTCGGGAATATCTATGACGATTCTTAATTTATCTTCAAAACGAATTTTGAGTAAAAAAGTATAGGTTTCTACAAATTTCAATTCCGTTTTTAAGCTAATGCGCTCATAATCTGACTGTTGAAGAATATATCGGTACACTTTTGAAAGGCGATTGATGAATTGCACGGATAGCTTAGGGTTATTTTCTACCAACGATGATAAGATGCTCAGGTTATTGAATAAAAAATGGGGACTGATTTGGTTTTTTAGTGCTGTCAGTTGGGCCTTGATATTTTCTTTTTCTAACCGTTCGGTTTTGAGTTGTACATCTTCTAATTGGCGATAAGCACGGCGATTGGCTGCCAAATAAAATGCCGATAACATGGCCATAATGGTAAGACCTGTATTGGTCTTTCTTTTTTGCTGATGAGTTGTTGGGGTAGTTACATTAGTTTCTGTCTGCTTTCGTGTAAGACCAAATTGATTTTCTAAAGTAGCTTCTGCCGTACTCCAAAGAGTACGAAATCCCATATTAAACAACACCGCCAACCCACAAGCAATGATAAAAGTGGCGATTTGGGTTGGGATTTTAAACTCAATCAAAAAACCTTGACCAAACCAGTTAAAGAGCTGCTGTTGAATCCATTCCAAAATACTAATCCACAAGAAAAAGAATAGGGTATTGACGCTGACTTCCATCACCCACAAGGGAGTTCGTTGCAAAAAATTAACCTCGCTAAAATCATTGATATTGACGTAAATACGAATGGGTAAATAAATAATGATGACGTTGATAGCGATTCGCCATTTTTGAGAGGCAGTCAAGTGAAGTGTGCGAGAAGGGTTCATTATCCATAAAATTACTGGGCTTGTTCTTCAATTACAAATCAAAAAGAATGAATGCCCGTTTGTTCCGAATCAATGACCATGAGTCAGGGTTGGACGGCAAAAAACATTCCGTTAAAATAAATACTTTAGCGAAATTGAGCATAATCCCAGGCGGGTTTCTATCTTGTTTATTTAAAATCACTAAACAACAATTCCTGAAAGACGATGTTTTCGTAAGGAGTAGTCTCTCCTGCTTCATACAAGCAAGCGAGGTTACCGTTGGGTAACTGTACCAAATTAGAATACGCGGTAGGCCCTTCATAAACTACATTTTTTAGTTTCCATGACTTACCTTGGTCATAAGATATTCTTACGGTCATATTTGTCCTTGACTTCTGATTGGCAGGGTTCGAGAAAGCCAAAGTGCGTTTCTTACCATGTTTGAATGCGATTAGGCTTGCTTGGCATACAGGTTCTATTAGGGTAGTATCTCCCTTTAATTCAGACCACGTTTCTCCACCATCAGTACTCGTAGCCACTTGCCGTACACGTACGGAAGTATAGTTTCTCATGTTTAGCATTAATGTACCCTTAGGCAATTCTGCCACCGTACATTCATTGACCATGTCGGTAGGTGTAGTGCCGCCTAAGTTCCAGGTTTGGCCGCCGTTGTCGGTATGTATGCTGTGCGAATAGTATTTTTTGGAGTCTTTTTCGATGTGGTCACAAGGAATCACGATTCGGCCTTTGTATTTACCTGACTCTATTTGTATGCCATTACAGGGGCCGGTGGCGTACCATGTCCAGTTAGGCTTTTTGACGGCAGAAGTAATTTCTAGTGCTTTTGACCAACTATTTCCGTCATCGGTAGAATAAAGGACAAAAACCCTACGAGTATCTTTACTAACACCATCAATGATCTGTTTTTCGTGGTCGCTGCCCAAGTTCCAAGTTGAAAGCAAAATGATATTTCCTGTTTTTTTATCTACGACTGGGGCTGGATTGCCGCAGGTATTGTCGGCATCGTCCCATACGATACTCATAGCTGACCAAGTTTTACCACCGTCAGAAGAACGTCTTACGACTAAATCAATATCACCTGCGTCACCACAACCATTTTTTCTGGCCTCGGCAAAAGCTAACAGTGTACCTTTATTTGTGGTGACAATGGCAGGTATGCGATAGCACTTGTATCCATTTTCTCCGCTTTTGAAGAGACGATTCAAATCTTGACCAAAGATGGGATTAGTAATCAATGACAACGCAATGAAAAGGAAATGGGAGGTGAAGACACATTTAGCATTCATATCACAAGTAAAATTTGGCTGAATAGAAATGGATAGCTTCTCTGATTGAGAGATGACGGTAATAATAATGTTTTCTGGTAAAAAGTACTACTCTCTTGCCCATTTCTAACAAAAAAAGTACCCATCGAAACAGGTACTTTTGTCTTTTTGTGAACCTTAATCTCCTTTGTTAAGCGATTTTTAGTCTCTTCTACGTCGTTCGGGCCTGTTTTGATTATCGTTTGAGCGTTCTGCATTTCTTTGCTGTGGTTGTTCTTGCGAACGTTGAGAGGCGTAATCTCGGTTATTTCGAGGTTGCTGATTGGAGTTTCCGTTATCAGACCAAGTACGTCTTGGAGCAGATTCTCTACTATCGTTGGTACGCGGGACAGGTTGTTCTCGGTTGCGTTCAGACTGTCTATTGCCCGACCAAGTGCGCTCGGCATCGCCACGAGTGGGCGCTTGGTAAGGTCTATCTGCTTGAGTACTTGGCTGCGGGGTACTTCTTTCGGGTTGTTGATAACGTTCCCTTTCGCGATTAGCGTTGTTTTCATAACGCTCGTTTCGCTGACTTTGATTATTTCTGTTGTCGTAGCGAGGCGTATCATTCCCATTTCGGTTACGATTATTATCCCAGCGTCCGCGGTCGTTATAATCTGGACGGTTGTTATATCCTCCATTATTATTTCTTGAATACCCTTGATAATAGCCACCGTTGTTGCGGTTATAGTTGTTGTTTCGGCTATTCCGATGTAAGTCATCAGCGCGATATACGTTGATTCTGTCGCGAGTAATACGTTCTAAATCACGACGATTGGGGCCATAAACATAGGCTCTGTTGTTGTAACGATAATAATTGTTGATGTAAACTGTTGCACCAAAAATATTACTAATTCTATTGCGAGGTATGCAATAGCTATACACCCGTGGGTTTCTAATATAAACTTCGGGAACAAAAACCCAGTAGTGATAAGGAATATTGACATTAATATCAATTCCCATACCTGGCCCCAAAGGTGCCCATCCGTAATACCCTCCCCCCGAACGCCAACTCACCCAAGCAGGGCCCCATTCGTTGTCAGGAATCCAAATCCATCCGTAATAATCGTCAAACAACCAACGTCCGTAGTGAAAGGGCGCCCATCCCCAAGGATAATCAGACACCCAGGTATTGCCGTATTCGGTCATTTCCCAACGGCCGTCGGTTGCATAGGGCTGAAAGCCAGCATCTACCCGAGGACGCCATACCTGCCCGTAGGAGGGATAATCCATCCAATCGCCATAGGGAGAAAGTTCGTCGTAAAAATCGTTTTGTGACCACCCTACCCCTGGTTGCGCCCACGTTTTTTGGGAAATAGTAATTCCTACTGTAAAAAAAACAACAATGAGAAAGGCTGATATTTTATTGATGGTTTTCATGGTAGTGCTTGGTTAAATATTTTGTTCGATGACAGAAAGCTGTAATTCTGTTTGTATTAAAAACGTAATTAAGACGAGTTCTGTTGCAATTGGTATCGGGCATTAACAATCATTAGCAAAAGGCCTCAAAACAGGTACTATTTTTAATGAAAAAGCCCCACCTCGAGGCAGGGCACATTCAGGATTTTATTCTCTACTCCATTTACTTCCTGGCAGCCGCGAGCGTTGATAGGCTATTTGTCCTCGGTGGTTTGATTCGTGTTCGCACACATGAAACCACTTCCAAAATGTATTCAAAGATTGGTTGGGTTTAGACCATTTTGGGTCTATGGCCATCATCCAGTCATCGTCTTTTTTCTTGAACTCTTCTAAGGTTTTGTTTCTCACTTCGGCCAAAATATCCAGATAGTACTTCACGTCATGGCCTTTGATTTCGGCGCGGCCTTTATCACCCAGTTCCCATGCAGCACCCCAAATTTTCTTCTCTTCCTCGTTGAAATCACGCCCCTCAAAGGTGTTGAGTTGATAAAACTTATCGGTAGCTGCCAAATGCAATAGCAATGCACCGATAGAATTGGAGTTTTTGTCAAGCAAATGATCTAATTGCTCCACTGAAAAGCCTTTGACCATCTTGATGATACTCTCTCTGTTGTAGTTGAGCATTGAGACCAAAATACCAATGTAAGGCGTGTATCCTTTGACGGGTCCTACCATATACATGCTATTTTCATCCATTGGGAAAGTATTGTGTGCTTCCAAGGAAGAAGTTGTTAGCCCAGTCAGACCAACTGACAGGAATGTGCTTGCTTTTAAAAAATCACGTCTGTCGAATGAAGAATCCATTGTATTGTTGTTTAAAATTAAGGTAAATTAAGAAAAAAAGTTTTGAAAATCTCTGCTTTAAAGTGGGACAAAAATGTGGTAGTATTACAAAAAACGGTAACCTTTTTCTTTTTTAATTATAAATCCTTGATATCGGCATAGTCGTTGTTTAAACTACATAACTATGTAAGGTATAAGTTTGAGCGTTTCTAAAACCGCAGTTGGTGGAGTTTCAACAACCTCCTCTTTGTGGCAGGGCTGATTTAATAATAAGAGGCGAACAAAAACCTATGCCATTACTGATTTTTCGTACTGGACTTATTTGGTTTTAAAGCGTTGATTTATTTTTTAAAAATGTAGTTTACACGACATTTAGCCTCACTCAAAAGTGCTTAATTTGCCTGTAATTCAATTAGTTAATCCCATTAGCATTTTCAAAAAACAAAAATGTGCAAAATTCTGTATTATCATTACGACTTAATTAAAGTAGATACAGATTTTATGTATTCACAAAAATATTGGTATCTCGAAAAGTTTAACGTAACAACCAAGCTTTCAAAGGATGAAATTATCCAGTATGCCATTGCAGTCAATGATTGCGTGGTGTGTTTTATGGAAACAAACGAAAGGCGCTCCTACCCGTGTTCGTGAATTTTTGATTGATTTCGCCAAAGAATATGGTAAGCCAAAGGAAGATGGACTTTATATCAAAAACTTCTTGACCCACGACGACATCGCTAAGATTACTGCTACCAGTCGCCAAACCGTTACAAGCGTTTTGAATGAACTACGTAACAAGGGTATTTTGGATTACAACTCCAAGGAGTTAATAATTTCCTATGAACAATTGAGGGCTTTTTGGGGTAACTAAAATCCTACATTCCAAACCAAACGATAGACCAGATTGTCTTTTGGTTGTGGTAACTGATAGCCTCCCCAACGATAAAAAACGCCCCCTCCAACACCAAAATAGGCTAATTTCTTCATTTTTATTCTCAAAATATTATCGACCGTCACACCTGATTCAAGGTAACCTTTTTCAAGGGTCGTGAAATCAATCCCTTCATGACTGGCTCTGTTTTTTAATGAGCCAATGGCAACGCCTTGGACAATCGAAACGTCTGGTTTTGACCAATTTACATTGGTTTTGAAGAGTAGTTCTTTGAAGTTGTGGGTCAAAAACAAATTGGCATATTGGTCAGAGGCAAATTCATAAAGCCCCATTGTATTGAAATGATTAGCCGCCCAAATGATGGGTGTCCAATTTCCGACTCTTGCCCCGCGACCGTTGTAGAGATAGGTATAAGGCAGCGTTCCCAAAGCTTTTCCTGCCGTAAAATTGACGAATGTATTGCCCAAACGAGTACTTTTATGGATGTATTCAAGTTTGGTGTTGATTTTTGAAAACTGAAACTGACCCGTCATAAAACCCATGATTCCCTGCTCGTAATTGAGCAAAAAAACGAGTTTGGGTACTTCGGTAATGACACTTCCCCGCCCCACTTGCGAAAATTTCTCCCCGATAGCCACCCGATAACCCGCCGAGAGAATCGTAGCGTGTAGTGCCTTGTCTTCACTCATAAGGGTCATG
This sequence comes from Runella sp., assembly GCA_039810845.1. Lineage (GTDB taxonomy): Bacteria > Bacteroidota > Bacteroidia > Cytophagales > Spirosomataceae > Runella. Next base: position 7,654 of record JBDHXS010000255.1, read on the forward strand.
TCGTTTTTGACAAAGCAATATTCATAAGTAGGCGTTCGGACTTCGTCAATCAGGGCGAAAGTCAACTTGCCATTTTTGGTGATTTTACTACTGTACTCTACCTTGTATTGTTCCAGATGGTCGGCTCTTGAAATCAAAAAGGTGCGAATCAACTCATAGGGAATCTGGGGGTTATTCCAGATGAAATACTGTACATTACCAGGCTCAGAAATATCATTGCGATACTGAAAAGTGAGTTGGGTTCTGTCGTTTTTACCAAAATTCAATTTTGCCCTGCCTTCGTATTTCCAAGTTTGATCACCAAAACCATAGGCAATTTTACCATCAAAACGCAATCTTTTTGAAAAATTGGGCGAAGTCAAAAGGTTGATAGTGGGTCTAAAACCCTCGTAAATATTAGAATCAAAAAGATTTTGAGCCGATAGATCTATTTTTTTACTCAGCGGAATTACCCCCGAGGTAGCCCATTCCGAAATGTTTAAAGAGGCCGTACTCAAAAATTTTCTAAAACCAGAAAGATTTTTGAAATACTGATAGGTATTAGCTTCTTTTTGGGATAGATTTTTTGCGCGATTTTCCTCCCAAAATTCGTCAGATTTGTAAGTGGCATCGTTGGCAATACTGACCTCTTTTTCAGAGAAATCGGCATAAGAGAAACGATTGTTGAATGAAATGTCCTTAATGTGACTTTCGATTTTGAGCAATAACTGCAAATCTCCAACCTTAAATTCGGGCATATTCCACTCTGTTTGCGTAGTTTTGGGAAACCATTTTCCTTCAAATCTTTCGTAAACCTGACTGATTTTTACCGACATAAGTAGGTTGGGGGAGGCTGGTTGGGCAGCTATTTCTTCTATGGCATATCCATGTGAGTTAATGATTATTTCGCCTCTTAAACCATCGAAACTTGTATTTTTTTTAGGCTCAAATGTAATGACAAAGCTACTGTCTCGCCCCACGACAAGCGTGTCGGCCAAGGTAAAATCGTACAATTTATGACTGTTATAGCTTACAGGATTGACAAACTCCATAATTTCTTGGATTCGCCTTCCTCGAAATGTAATCAAGTCATTATAAAAACTAAACGGTTGCAAAAGCAGTGACATCGAACCCAAAATAGTAGAACTTTCAGAACCCGAAGTACGGCTTGCTTCTATGGTTTCTTTGGACTGATTTGGAAACAAATACTTCTTTGTAACGACGGTTTCATTTACAAAAAACTCCGAATCTTCGAGTCTTTTGTTAAGTTTTTGTTGTTTTCTGGAAGTCTTTATTGATAAATCCCCAACGGGCGAGCTAACCGTA
>JBDHXS010000256.1:0-8942 GCA_039810845.1 Runella sp.
GTTAATAAAATCAAACAGGAAGCCGTGACATTGCCGCCAAGTGGGGCTATTGCAGGTATCTATGCCAGTGTTGACAACAGTCGAGGTGTTTGGAAAGCTCCTGCCAACGTAGGTATTGCGAATGTGGTAGGGCCAAGCGTTACCGTTACTGACGAAGAAAATGCGGGATTGAATGTACACGAAACGGGAAAATCTATCAATGTCATTCGTGCTTTTACAGGTAAAGGTACGCTCGTATGGGGTGCACGTACGCTGGCAGGAAACGACAACGAATGGAAATATGTGAGCGTGCGGCGCTTCTTCAATTTTGTGGAAGAATCGGTCAAAAAAGCGACCGAGACCTTTGTTTTTGAACCTAACGATGCAAATACGTGGGTGAAAGTACAAGCCATGATTGAAAATTTTCTCAATACCCAATGGCGCCAGGGAGCATTGCAGGGTATTAAGCCCGAACATGCCTTTTATGTGGCCGTAGGTTTGGGCAAGACCATGACACCACTCGATATTTTGGAAGGCCGTATGATCATTGAAATCGGTATGGCGGCTGTACGCCCTGCTGAGTTTATTATCCTGAAATTCTCGCATAAAATGGTAGAATCTTAGTTCGCAATTCGCAGTAGGCGGTTGGCAGCCAGTAAATAGCAAATGACTATAACATTCATAAAACACAAAATCCCCAACAACAATGGCACAAGAATATCCTTTACCGCGGTTTCACTTTCAGGTGGATTGGGGCGGTGCAAAAATCAGCTTTACTGAGGTTACAGGCATGGACATGCAAGTAGAAGTCATTGAATATCGCCACAGTGATAGCAAAGATTTCAACAAAATCAAAATGCCTGGGATGCGTAAGTTTAGCAATATTACGATGAAACGCGGCAAGTTTGAAAACGATTTTGACTACAACAATTGGCTCGACTCCATCGCCAACGACCGTGCCAATGTTCGTCGTGACATCGTCATTCGGCTCCTCAATGAAAAACACGTGCCTGTGGCAGCATGGTCAGCTACGCGCTGCTTTCCCGTCAAGGTCACCGCGCCCGATCTCAAATCGGATGCCAACGAAGTGGCCATTGAAAGCATAGAAATAGCGCATGAAGGACTCAAATTGATGAAAATCTGATCATGGCAGATAGCAAGACAGGTGGGTACTATCCGCCACTCAGTTTTTACTTTAAAGTAGAATTTCCAAATATCAGTAAAAATACCAATGACAGCAGTTTCCAGACAGTTTCTGGATTGAGTGTTGAATTTGACGTGGATAGTATCAAAGAAGGTGGTGTGAACAATTTTGAACACAAACTGCCCACTCGTTCAAAAAGTCCTGATTTAGTACTCAAACGGGGACTACTAACCAATTCGGAGGTGATAAAGTGGTGCCGAGATGCCTTTGAAAATATGATTTTTCAGCCGACTGACGTATTGGTAAAACTACTGAATGAGAAAGGTGAACCCCTCAGAACGTGGAATATTATCCATGCTTGGCCGCGCAAGTGGACAGTTTCGGATTTTAATTCTACGGACAACGCCGTCGTGGTCGAAACCCTTGAATTGAGTTATCACTATTTCAAAATTATTTGATGTATGCCAATAGAAATCAGGGAGTTGCATATCAAGGCTGTGATCAATCAAGGGGGGCAAACTGCGGGAGCAAATGCAGGGAACGGAGGTCAAGGGAATACTTCGGCAGAGGTTCCTGACAAAGAGGACATTGTTGCAGAGTGTGTAGAGAAAGTGCTGGCCATTTTAAGAGATAAAATCGAAAGATAAATGTCTGTAAACGGTGAATTGAAAAAAATGAAAATCGTGGCTTATACCAAGCCAGACTACAGTGATGGCTCTAAGGTAAAAGGTGGCGAGTTTCAGGCATTGGTCAATCCTGAGTCCTACGCGCTTGAATACAAAATTGAATACAACGACAAGCAAGGACAGGGTGCCAGCAGTGCGCAGCAAAAATTCAAATTCACCAAACCAGAGGAGCTTTCTTTTGAGTTTATGTTCGACGCTACGGGTGTTATACCCAAAATACCCACCGATGCCAAGTCATCGCCAAAACCTGGAGGGGAAGACATAACTGCTGATTTGCAGCGATTCAAAGATTTGGTAACAGGGTACAATGGAACGAGCCATCAGCCCAATTATCTGAAACTGTTTTGGGGAACGCTACTTTTTAAAGGCCGATTGACTTCGCTGCAAATCCAATTTAAGCTTTTTCGACCCGACGGGCGACCGCTTCGTGCCATAGCAAAGGCGACTTTCAAAGGTAGCGTCGAAGAAAATTTTCGGGTTGCGTTAGAAAATGCCCAAAGTGCCGACCTGACCCACGTCCGAACTGTAAAGGCAGGCGATACTTTGCCATTGTTGTGCCACGAGATTTACGGAGATTCGGGCTACTACCTGCAAGTGGCGATGGCCAATGCCTTATCCCATTTTCGGGATATTCAGCCTGGCGTTGAATTGATTTTTCCACCCCTTGAAAAGACCGAAGCTTGAGCAACAATCGCAATATAAACACGACAGCCCAAGCAGATGTGGCTACGTTTACCCTACTGTCGGAGGGGCAGGAGGTATCCCGCGCCTATCATTTAATTTCTTTGGCAGTGATGCACGAAGTCAATCGAATTTCGTCGGCTACGCTCGTTTTAGGTGATGGTGAAGCGGCCAAGGAGACGTTTGAAATAAGTGACAAAAACGAGTTTATTCCAGGAAAAAACATTGAAATAAAAGCGGGTTATCGTTCCGTCGAAAAACGCATTTTCAAAGGAATTGTAGTGCGCCATAGCATCAAAATTAGAAAAAACGGCTCTTTTCTTATCATAGATTGTAAAGACCCTTCTGTGAAAATGACGGTTGGAACAAGGAACAAATACTTTGTCCAACAAAAAGACAGCGAAATGATTGAAGCATTGATACAACAAAATGGCCTTCAATCGCAAGTAGAAGCTACACCTGTCACCCATAAAGAAGTCGTGCAAATGGACATGACCGATTGGGATTTTATGCTGATGCGGGCAGATATGGCGGGTAAGTTGGTTTTTGTAGAAGACGGAAAAATTACCGTGACTAAGCCTAATTTCAATCAAGAGCCTGTCCAGACGGTTGTTTTTGGCTCAAGTCTGTTAGAATTGGATGCCGAAATAGATGCCCGATTTCAGGCTGAAAATGTGAAAGGTTTTAGTTGGGATTCGGCCAATCAAGAATTACTCGAAGTAGAAGGGAAGAAACCACCTGCCAGTAAATTAGGAAACCTGAAAGAAGATGAGTTGGCAAAAGTCATTGGTATTGAGCCAAAAATACAGCATGGGGGCGATATTGAAAGAGCTGAATTGCAAATGTGGGCCGACACTGCTCAGCAAAAAGCCCAAATGGCCAAAGTAAAAGGCCGAGCTAAGTTTCAGGGAACGGAGAGAGCAAAACCAGGGGTTGTTGTCCGTTTGCAAGGAATTGGAAACCGCTTTAAAGGAGATGCCTATATTACGGGCGTTCGACATTCGATTTCGGACGGGAATTGGGAAACCGACGTTCAATTTGGGCTGGAGCCAGAGTGGTACGCCAAAAAAATGGGACTAAGTAGCAGCAGTTCAGGTTTAGTTGTACCCCTTGCAGGACTACACGTTGGGGTAGTAACAGCCCTCGAAAACGACCCCGACGGCGAAGACCGAATTAAACTACGGTTACCCCTCATTAGCCCCAATGCCGAAGGAATTTGGGCCAGAGTAGCTTCGTTGGATGCAGGCACAAATAGAGGGGCTTTTTTTCGCCCAGAGATTGGGGATGAGGTAGTTGTGGGTTTTTTGGCAGGAGATGCTCGCCATCCCGTCGTGTTGGGCATGATGAATAGCAGTGCCAAACCCGCTCCAATACAAGCCAAAGACGACAATCATCAAAAAGGGTTTGTCTCGCGTTCGGAAATGAAATGGATGTTTGACGATGAAAAGAAAAGTATGTCTTTCGAGACGCCCGCAGGCAACAAAATTCTGCTCAGCGAAGAAGACAAAGGAATCAAAATAGAAGATCAAAACGGCAATTCCATCACGCTTGATTCGCAAGGAATTACCCTCAAAAGTGCCAAAGATGTAAAAGTTACGGCGGCGGCAAAGGCAGAAATAGGAGGTCTCCAATTAAAACTCGCGGGGCAATCGGGCATGGAGGTAAACGGTGGGGCAGCGTTGAAACTCGAGGCAAGTGGCTTAGTAGAAATCAAAGGAGGGTTAGTAAAAATTAATTAAAGAGTTCATAATATGGCATTTGCAGCTCGGATAACAGATATGCATGTTTGTCCACTGGCAGATCCCAAACCACACGTGGGCGGGTCTATTTTGGGGCCAGGGGTGGCCAATGTGCTGATTGGAGGCTTGCCCGCAGCAGTACTAGGGGACCAAGCGGTGTGTACGGGGCCGCCAGATATGATTGTCAAAGGATCAACAACGGTGTTGATTGGTAGTAAACCAGCAGTCAGAATAGGAGATACTACGGCTCATGGTGGCACTATTGTGGCAGGGTGTCCAACGGTATGGATTGGTGGATAAGTTAATGGGATATGTAAACTAAAGTTAAAAATAAACCGATGGAACCGTATAGCTACTTAGGGAAAGGATGGGGTTTTCCTCCCACGTTTGGTAATCAGGGACAGACTGTGGAGATGCTTTCGGCTTTTGATGATGTTGAGAGCAGTCTCCGTATTCTGATTGGAACTGCCACGGGGGAGCGAGTGATGCAGCCTGACTTTGGTTGTAACATGGAAGAATTGATCTTTGAGCCGCTTGATGCTACCATGAAAACATATATGAAAGACAAAGTCTTTACGGCTATTCTGTATCACGAACCCCGCATTGATTTATTAGACGTGATTTTTCACGATGAACAGGAAAGGGAGGGGATGATTCTGATTGAAATCATATACAGCGTGAGAGGAACAAACTCGCGAAAGAACATCGTCTATCCTTTTTATAAAAACGAAGCAATAAGCCAATGAATTTCCGATGGCTGATTTGTGTGTAGGTCTGACAGAAGGTCTGATCCGAAAGAATAATCGAACGAAAGGGCTTATCCAAGAGAGAATAATGAAAGAAAAACAGGAATGATGGCGAAAGAGAATGAACATAAAAACCCCTTACAAAGAGATGGCACTAGTCAAGAGCAGCGTCCATTGCCCGTGCTCGACCCTGCCAACTTGAAACTGGACGATCGTTCGGCAGAGGATTTTGTTCATTATGCAGCGCAGTTATCTAAATTGCTGAATTTCTATGATTTAGACGGGAAAGTTGCAGGAGATTGGTCGGGATTTTTTGAGTCTCTTAAAAAGCAATCTGAGAGCGATTGGGACAAATCAGTCAATCACTCGCCACATGAGGCATTGTTTTTAGCTTTTTTGAAACTCTATCGTCATTCCCAAAATCACCTGAATCAGTTACCTGCGCGTCATCTTGATTTTTTTTATAAGAAAGTGCTAAGATTGCCCCTGAAAAAAGAAGAGCCAGATAAAGTACACGTCCTTTTTGAACTAAACAAAAATGTTTCAGCGCATAAACTTGAGAAAGGAACGCTTCTGCAAGCAGGAAAAGACAGCGAGAATAATCCTTTGTTTTATAAATTAGAAGAGGATATTGTCGTAAATCAAGCACAAATCGCTCATTTGCGCTCGGTCTATAACGATAACGGTGAGTTGCGATACGCCTTGGCCACCAACAGCAAAGATGGATGGGGGGAAGCTTTTGAAACACCAGACACTGCTTGGAGCCTATTTGGTAACACCCAGCTACCCAAAGTGCAGGTGGGCTTTGCCATTTCGTCGTCGGTATTGTTATTGTCGGGAGGGCAGCGTTCCGTCACTTTTACATTTTCTCTCTCTGGTGAAAAAAACTTGCCTGCTAATTTTTCGGAAACCGAATTTTTGGGCGGATTTCGACTGTTTGCCACGGGCGAGAAGGATTGGCTGGGGGCATTCAGTGCCGTTCAGACCGATGATAAAAGCCCCGTATTTTCGAGAAACTCAGACGGCTGGAAACTGAAATTTAAGATAGATATTGACCCATCGCAGGCCGCGATTTTGCCTTACAATGAGGCTGTTATGAAAGAAAAATTCAATACAGCATCACCCTTCATTAAAATTTTGTTGAGTGCCGCTTCACGACAAATCCTGGAAGGACTTCGGTTGGATTCTATGAAAGTGTCAGTAAGTGTCGCCAACCTCACCAACTTTGTCGTAGAAAATGACTTAGGGCCGTTGGACGTTTCAAAACCCTTTATGCCGTTTGGTCCTTTGGCCCGACGCGGCGCCAGCTTTTATGTGGGTTCGGAAGAAGTATTTACCAAGAACTTTACCGATTTAAGACTCAAAGTCAAATGGCAGGGACTGCCCGATAGCTTTAGCAACTTGTACAAAGGCTATCCAAGTTTTGACAGCAATAAAAACAAATCCAATTTTAAAGCATCCGTTTCGGTACGGGGAAAAGGAACTTGGCAACCTCCGCAAACTGAAACACTCCTTTTTCCTGATAATCTTAGCACACAAGAAGTGGAATTGCCTAAATCCGTCGCACCCATTGCGGCAAGAGGGCTTATTGAGGCGAAAGCAGCAATTTTTCAAAAACAAAGCTTTCGCCCCGTTTTAGTTCAAAAAAATGTGGTTGCAAATACCCTAACGTCTTCTGAGGCAGTGCTTCGAGTTGCTCCTTTTTTTAGAGCTGCTTTGCCATTTATTCCCCTTATTCTGGAGAAAAAAACGTTCAGTCCTGAATTGAAAGAGGGTTTTATGAAGCTGACCCTTCTTCAGGATTTTGGTTTTGATGAATACAATACCCAATCGGCCAAAATTGCAGCGGACATTGCAGGAGGCAAAAAAACAGCCAATGATCAGATAAACGCTCCTTATATTCCTCAAATAGCGTCCATAAAACTGAGCTATAAAGCCGAAACGGATGAGATTCCATTACGTCCAATCTCTGCTGAGGAAGAAAAAGCAGGAGAGCAATTTAACAACCGACAAGCTCAGTTTTTTCACTTAACCCCTTTTGGTCATAGTGAAGAACATGGGTTTATCAAACGACACCTTGATTTCTTGCTTTCGTCAGAAGTACGGCTCGTACCGAGTTTTCAGCATGCGGGTGAATTGTACATCGGGTTAAAAAATGCCGAGCCTTTGCGGATTATTAATGTATTGTTCCAATTGGCTGAAGGAAGTGCTAATCCTGAACTGCCGACGCAACAAGTAGAATGGAGTATTCTAAGCCAAAATCATTGGAAACCATTAAATGCTAATTTTTTATTGGCCGACCACACCAATGGCCTGTTAAAATCAGGTATTATCCAGTTCTATTTACCCAAAGAAGCCACCAACGATAATGCGCTGTTGGACAGCGGTTTCTGCTGGATTCGAGCCACAGTGGCGCAGTATCCGTCCGCAGTTTGTAAGGCCATAGGTCTGCATACGCAAGCGGTGTGTGCTGCTTGGGAAAATGTGAATAATGCAAATGATCATCTATCAACGGCGCTTCTGGCGGGTTCGATTAAAAAATTGGATTTGGATGCGGGTCCCATCAAAAAAGTGATACAACCTTACTCGTCTTTTGGGGGAAAATCGCAAGAAAGTGCACAGGCGTATTATGTGCGGGTAAGCGAGCGACTTCGTCATAAAAAACGAGCCTCGACTATCTGGGATTACGAACGATTGGTGTTGGAGCAATTTCCGCAGGCTCATAAAGTAAAGTGCCTAAATCATACGGGACCTAATGGTGAAATGTTACCTGGACAAGTGACACTTATCGTGGTTCCTCAATTACGCAATCGCAATGCCGTTGACATACTGAAGCCAAAACTCAGTGCCAACGATTTGTCGGAGATGAAGCAGTTTTTGGAAAAACGTTGCTCGAAGTTTGTAAAAATATACGTAGAAAACCCCGTATATGAAGAAGTTAAGGTAGGAGTTTGGGTGAAATTTCGACTTGGCTTTGAAGCAGGAACGTACAAAAAACAGCTCAATGAAGATTTGGTTCGTTTTCTGTCTCCTTGGGCTTTTAAACCCGACGTTGACATTCGTTTTGGAGGAACTGAAAACAAAAGCCGTATTATATTTTTTATGGAGCAACTGCTATATGTGGATTATGTAGAGCAAGTTTCTCTTTTTCATATTACGAAAAATGGAACGTCGGCAGACGTAAATGAGATTTTTACGACCAGTTCGAGGGCTATTTTAGTCTCTGCCGATACGCATACGATTAATGATATTTAGAAACTAAAAACCCCTATCCCCCTCCCTCGCAGGGGAGGGATTTAGGGTGGGGGTCAAAATAAAATGATTAAAAGTCCAACCATATCGCAAAAAAAGCCTGAATGGGCCGATCTTGACTTCCAACGGATGCGGCAGGAAGCCATAAGCCACATTGAAGCATTGGCAGGGGAGACTTGGACGGACTACAATACCCACGACCCAGGCATCACGCTTTTGGAAGCACTTATTTATGGGTTGACCGATTTGGGATACCGCATGGAGTTGCCGATGGAAGATTTACTTACCCTAAAAACAGCAGAAGACGCCACACCAAACCCCCAATTTCTGACTCCTGCCCAAGCACTTGCCTGCGAGCCTATTTCGGAAACTGATTATCGAAAATTGATCATTGACTGCCACGAAGATATTCTGAATGCCTGGCTGGTTAAAAATGAAGAGAAAAAAAATAAATCCCTGTTTATTAATGGCTTGTATGATATACTTCTTCAGCTAAATCCAACGACAAAAGCCAACGATGCGGAGATTATTGCACAAGTGAAAAACGTATTTAGTAATCACCGAAATCTCTGCGAAGACGTAGTAAATATCCACACCATTTCCCAAGAAGAATTTTCGATTTGTGCCGATATTCAGATAGAAACAAGTGCTGATATTGAAGCTGTTCATGCCCAAATCCTGTGGGAAGTTCAACAATTTTTAACCCCTTCAGTGC